>CAXPUI010000235.1:0-3981 GCA_964220205.1 Candidatus Allofontibacter communis
TGCGAGCTACACGGCCACCACCGACAATGAGGTAACCGGCTGGTGCCGGGTCCCGAACACCCAGCAGGTCCGCGACCCGGCGCGACGTGAGACTCTGGATGACAACGGTGCTGATGATGACCAGGAAAGCCAGAGGCACGAGAAGTTCCGACCCGGCCGTACCCTGTTGTTCAAGCCGCAGCGCGAATATCGCCGCGACGGCAGCGCAGACAATACCTCTCGGACCTATCCAGGCGATGAGAAATTTTTCCCGCCAGTCCAGCTCACTGCCCCAGGCGGAAACCAATACTGCCAACGGTCGGGCGACCAGCATGATGATGCCGACAACAATCAGAGCAGCCCAACCCAGCGCCATAAGACCACTGAAGTCGATTCGCGCCGCCAGGAGAATAAACAAGCCGCTGATCAGGACAACAGACAGGCTTTCCTTGAAATCAAGAATGTCATGAATCTCGACACCAGAGCGATTAGTCAAGACGATGCCGAACACCGTGACAGCCAGCAGACCCGATTCATGTTCAAGCATCTCGGCACCGGCAAAAGCAACAAAAACTGCCAAGAGGGTAAACGGACTTCTCAGGTACTCCGGCAGCCAGTGACGCCTCAGGACCTCGGCCAGGCCAAGACCAAAAATAACGCCGATAACAGAACCTGCTGCAACCACGATAAAGAACACGCCAGCCAGCTCACTCAGCGCCCCGGTTTTCTGCGCGGCAATGACATAGTTGAAAGCCAGAACCGCCATCAGTGCGCCGATAGGATCGATAACAATACCCTCCCACCTAAGGATATTGGCTATCCGCCGCGAGGGTCTGACCGTACGCAGCATGGGGACGATTACGGTGGGACCAGTCACCACCACCATGGCACCGAACAGCATGGCCAGATCAAAGCTGAAACCAATAACATAATGGGCGGTCACACTGGCCACTGCCCAGGTAATCAGGGCGCCGACCGAGACCAGGTTACGCACCGTGCCACCAATATCCCGAAGCTCTTCCAGCTTTAGCGTCAGACTGCCTTCAAACAGGATGACAGCCACAGAAAGCGAAACAATCGGGAACAGAAGGTCACCAAGCAGTTGATCCGGATCAAGAATCCCAGAGACCGGGCCGGCCATGATGCCAAAGAGCAGGAGTAACAGTATCGCCGGGAGTCTGAGGCGCCACGCAGCCCACTGAGCTATTGCCGCCAGCAGACCTATGCCCGCAAACAGTACTAATGGATTAGAGAGCACAGTAGACCACAAACCTAGCGCAGGCTCTGACCAAGAATGTCCCTGGCGATGATATGCCGCTGTACTTCAGAGGGGCCTTCTCCGATCCGGCGAATGCGCATTTCCCGATACCAGCGTTCAAACGGAAAATCCTTGGTCACCCCATAACCGCCATGGATCTGGATACAGCGGTCAACCACACGCGAAGCACCCTCTGAAGCAATGAGTTTAGCCATGGCCGCCTGCTTTCGAAAAGGTTCTCCCCTGTCAGCCAGGCTTGCCGCTTCCAGTGTTGCCCATCGGGCCTGCTGAATGTCGATCTCATTATCGACCAGCATCCACTGAATCGCCTGGCGAGATGACAGCGCAGCACCAAATGTCTCTCTCATACCGGCATAGTCGAGCGCCATTTCATGAGCCTTGACGGCTACACCGATACAACCCGCACTGTAGGGTATACGCTGCCGTGAAAGTCGATCATTGGCGATCGCAAACCCCTTGTTCACTTCTCCCAGAACATTTTCCTGGGGGACTCGCATGTCCTCGAACTGGAGTTCCGTGGCGTAGCGAGCTGATCTTAACGTGTGCACGACTCGCCGGACATGGAAACCCGGTGTGTCTGTATCAACGATGAAGCAGGTCACACCACCCCGTCCTTTTTCCGGTGACGTGCGGGCAAACACGAGACCATAATCCGCCTGGTCAGCACCCGAAATAAATATCTTGCTGCCGTTGATTACCCAATCGTCGCCGTCTTTGACAGCACGGGTCTGAATGGCCCTGGCCGGGTCAGAACCGCCAGAGGGTTCCGTTAGGCCAAAAAAACCTGACTTTTCACCACGCAGGGTCGGCAGCAGATAGCGTTCTTTCTGATCATCGTTCGCTTCAAACAACTGCGCAAGGCCAGCGCCTCCGAAGACACCGTAGCAAGGTACGTACAGACCCGCTCTGTGCTGCGACATTTCGATCGCAATCAGGGTCATTGTGACCATGTCCAAATCCGGCCCGCCGTACTCCGGCGGAATGCCGAGTCCGTAGAGCCCCATTTCACGAGTCTTTTCCTTGAGCCTGATTTCATCCGACTCATCGAGCTTGTCAGCATCAGGATCCAGGTTCATCTCGAGCGGCAGAATCTCTTCCTGAACAAATCGTCGTACCATGGCGACGATCAATGCCTGTTCTTCGGTCATTTGTAACTGCATCAGGGTGATAACCTCCCAAGGCCGCGCAATTCACCCGCGTCATTCATCGCTGGATAGTGGCCGTGTTCTGCATAGTGTTGCATCAGCAGCTCCTGGCGACGGGTACTGTAAGAGGTCGTAACTTCACATCTGAAACCTGGCGCCGAACCAATCAGTGCTTCCAGTTCGCCTCGCAGGCCGTAGCGACTGCGCGCGTCCGCAGCTCCGACGTAGATCACTTCACCCGTTGCATTACCCAATTCATAAACACCCAGCTGACCGCTGACTCTTTGCAGGGATTGTGCATTAAGGTCCTGCCAGATCTTCTTGATCGCCATAGCTCCTGACTCCTGTTCCTCTCAACCCGGTTCTATCAATCCAGTTCTATCAATCCGGTTCTATCAATCCGGTTCTATCAATCCGGTCAATTAGCCGATGCGCTTAAGTTTCGCCAGATTTCACAGCCTCGACATACCAGCGTGGTACTGATGGTCTTTACTCGTACTGAGGCTCAGCCCCAAGTTTGACGATAAGCGCTTCAACCTTCTTCAGCATCACTTCCAGCTCCGCTTCATCGGTGCCCCGCATCACCAGGTTCGTCCCATATCCGTCTTCTCGATAGAACGGATAACTCCCCAGGTCGACGTCCGGATGCTCATCCTGTATGGACGCCAGATCGCTTGCAATGGTGCTCTCACCCAGGAAAGCGCCGACGCTTCTGGACCGAACGGGATCACTGCCTCCGAGGCGTTCCTTCGTCAGGGTACTGACCATGGCCTGCATCACCATGGGTACCCCTGCCAGGACGTAGACATTGCCAATCTGGAACCCTGCTGGCCCCCCTGTCGGATTATCAATGAGCACTGCGTCTACCGGGACCCTCGCCATTCTTAACCGGGACTCCATGACATCAGGTGGCGCTTCCCGCCGCTGAATAATTTCGACGATGTCCGGATGCATATAGAGTTCAGTGTCAAAGGCCTTGGCAATGCAGTCAGCGGTAATATCATCATGAGTCGGCCCTATACCACCCGTCGTGAAGACATGGTCATAGGTCGCCCGACACTCATTGACGGTATCAACGATTATGCTCTCAACATCCGGAATAACCCGCGCATGGACCATCTTGACGCCGAGTTCATTCAAAGCGATCGCCAGATGCGATAAATTGGTGTCCTGGGTTCGTCCCGAGAGAATTTCGTTGCCGATGATCAGCAGGCAACCTGTTACAGTTCTGGTCATTAGGAATCATTTAATGTGGTAAAGCTGGATGATACTGCCTTCGAGCCCGGCGTTGCATCCGATAATTTTCCGAGGGCAAACTCTCCCGAAGACATCTTTGCTCGATGCCTGGAGCAGAAGTCAGGCCTGCCACTTGAACAATACGGGAAAACTGTATAGATATATCGGGCTATTGACATCGCTAACCGTCCAACCGTAAAGCCTCATCTCAACCAGATGATTCACCGATGGTTCATCCCTGGTTCAAGCCGCCGTGGGTTAAGAACCGGTTAGCAGTCGCTCAACGAAGAAGTACTGGATCATGAAGAAAGCCGCAGCAGAACTCGACCACATTCTTATAAA
>CAXPUI010000236.1:0-3544 GCA_964220205.1 Candidatus Allofontibacter communis
AAGGCGCCTGATCTGCCTTTCTCCAGGCTGGTTTCGGTCAATCCAGAAGATCTCTGGCGTTGGATGGATGAACAGCGGTCGCAAGGTATTGAATCGCTGGCGATACCCCACAACTCCAACGGTTCGAATGGCTGGATGTTCGAGATGACCAAATCCGATGGTTCTGCCCAGGATGCTGCCTACGCGGAACTGCGGATGCGAAATGAACCGCTGGTCGAAAACACTCAGGTGAAGGGCACCTCGGATACCCATCCCCTGTTATCACCCAATGACGAATGGGCTGACTTTGAAATTATGCCGATTCGCGTTGCAAGCACCCTGGCAAGTCAGCCTGAGGGCAGCTATGTGCGTGATGCCTACCTGCGGGGTTTGCTGCTCGAAGCGAAGGATGGTTTCAATCCCTATAAATTTGGCGTGATTGGGTCTTCAGACACACACAACGCTGCAGGTTCATTTGAGGAAGATAATTACTGGAGTAAAACAGGCGTTACTGACATCACTGGTGAGCAGCGGGGTTCGGTACCGCTCGGTGGTGACGGTCAGTCGGAAGTTGCTGAAGATGACCCGCTGGCAGGTACGGTCGCCGCTATGACTGCCGACGGTCGGAAGTATGCCAATGCTGCGGCGCAGTACTGGGGTGCATCAGGTCTCGCGGCAGTCTGGGCAGAATCCAATACCCGGACGGACATTTATGATGCCTTTCGCCGCAAGGAGACCTTCAGTACCAGTGGACCACATATTAAGGTCAGGTTTTTTGCCAGTAATGACTTTGCTGACGAACTGCTCGAGCAGCCGGATAGCATAGAACAGGCCTACAACCAGGGCGTAACGATGGGGAGCGATCTTGGGCGCCAGCACGAAGGATCGCCTGAGTTCTTTGTCTGGGCCGCACAGGATGCAGACAGTGCATCGCTGCAGAGGCTCCAGATCATTAAGGGTTGGGTCGACGATGGCGCCGGTAGAGAAGTGGTTTATGACATCGGTTGTTCTGATGGGGGCCTTGTTGATCCAGAGACTCATCGTTGCCCTGACAACGGCGCAGGAGTCGATCTAAATAGCTGTGCCACGACTCCTGACAAGGGGGCTGGTGAATTGAAGGCACTATGGCAGGACCCGGATTTTAATCCCGATATAAAGGCTTTCTACTATGTGCGAGTGCTGGAAAACCCCAAGTGTCGCTGGAGTACCTGGGATGCGGTCCGGGCGGGTGTTCCTCCACGAGCCGATATGCAGGCAACGATCCAGGACAGAGCCTGGAGCTCACCGATCTGGTATAACCCCTAGGAGAAGCTGTTACCTGGCCTGCGCCTGTTGTTGATTGCGCGCGTGATCAGGCAGGGTCGTTGGTTCGTGACCCTGTTTGGAAAATCGTAAGCGGCTAATGGATCGTAAGCGGATAATTGAACGACTGGAATGAATGCTCGAATAATAATTGAATGCTCGAACAATAAAGGAACATCGTGAAAGAAAAAGTTGAAGAGAAAGATTGTGTTACAAAAGTGGGCGGTGCTTATGACCACTATGTGTTGTTTGTGCTTGTCATCGTTTATGTTTTCAACTTTATCGATCGCAATATCCTTTCAATTCTCTCCCAGGAAATTCAGGCGGACCTCGGGGTCACTGATGCCCAGATGGGTTTTTTGTACGGTACTGTTTTTGCCGTCTTCTACGCGGTCTTTGGGATTCCGCTGGCTCGTTTTGCTGATGTCTGGGTGCGCCGAAGTCTGATTTCTGTCGGCTTGCTTTTCTGGAGCCTGATGACGGCCCTGTCCGGTTTCGCCAAGTCCTTTCCTATGCTGGCAACATTCAGGATAGGGGTTGGTATTGGTGAAGCCAGTGCCTCTCCAGCGGCCTATTCGATGCTGTCGGATTATTACCATCCGAAGTTGCGCGCGACCGTGCTTGCGATTTACTCCAGCGGAGTCTATATCGGCGGTGGTATCGGTCTCTTCCTCGGTGGTTTTATTATGGAAACCTGGAACAGCTGGTATCCGGATACAACAACGGCTCCATTTGAGATCAAGGGTTGGCAGGCGGCTTTCCTGGCCGTGGGTGTGCCCGGTATGTTGATGGCCATCTGGGTGAGAACTCTCAAAGAGCCAAAGCGAGGTGTCAGCGAGGGTCTGGTCACTGAAGAACACCCCGCACCCTTTTCTGTCCTCAAAACCGAACTGTCTGCGATTCTGCCGATTATTAACCTGGTCGCCTTGCGCCAGGTGGGTGCTTCAATCCCGAAGAACCTGGCCGGTGGCGCTGTCATCATTCTTGTCTCTGCGGGTCTGATCTGGTTGACCGGTAGCATCGCCCAATGGATTGCCCTGGGCCTAGGCGTTTATGTGACGTTTTCATGGGCGCAATCGCTCCGGGCGAGAGACCCGGCAACTTATGCAATGATTTTTGGTTCTAAAGCCATGATCTACACCATGATTGCCTTTCCGACAATTTCCTTTGTGACCTATGGTGTAGGTTATTGGACTGCACCGTTGTTACTTAGGATGCACGACACCAGTGCCACGGAAGTCGGCATGTATATCGGACTTGGCAGCGCCCTCGGTGGACTAATCGGGGTGACACTGGGTGGCATTATAGGTGACTGGGCGAAACAGAAGCATCCCGCCGGGAGACTGGTTATCGGCTATCTCGCTATTTTCGGCACAGCGCCCCTGGTGATCTGGATGATCTATACCGAGAGTCTGATGACCGCGTTTATCCTTAATTTCGCCCATCACCTGTTCAGTGCCGCCTGGCCGGGTATTCCGCCGTCGACTGCAACGGACCTGGTGCTGCCACGCATGCGTGCTATTGCTGGTGCTTACTACATCTTGATTAACACCATGATAGGGCTGGCACTTGGTCCTTATTTTATGGGGCAATTGTCTGATATGTATGGTGCAACGGGCATGAATTCGGCGGAGTCCCTGCAGTCTGCTATTTCTACCGCTCTTCTGATATTTGGTGTCACCTTCGTGTTTCTCACGCTGGCATGGCGCAATTTACCGAAGGATGAAGCCAGTCGTCTGGAGCGGGCCCGGGCGCACGGTGAGGATGTATAGACCGTGAGCCGGCTTGACACTCGGGGTAACGTCAGCCGAAGATGGCGGCTCCCACGAGGTTGGTCTTTATGACGTATTGTCTTGCCATAGCGGCGCAGAGCGGATTGGTGTTTGTTTCGGACTCTCGAACCAACGCTGGGGTGGATATGGTCAGCACCTACGGCAAGATGAACAGTTTTGGTATCCCGGGACAGTGTCAGTTTACGATTCTTACATCAGGGAACCTGGCGACGTCACAAGGTGTGATCAGGCGAATCAAGAAGGACATCAAGACATCCGAGACGAACCTGCTGGCATTCAGCTACATGACGGAAGTAGCTGAATATATTGGTGATATAAGCCGCGAGGAGCAGGAAAAAAGTGCGGACACCAATGTTAATGTTGAGGCTCACTTCATTATAGGTGGTCAGATTGCCGGACGCAGGCCATCAATCTATCTGGTTTATCCCCAGGGCAATTACATCACGACTGCAGAGGATACGGTCTTTCTC
>CAXPUI010000237.1:0-4941 GCA_964220205.1 Candidatus Allofontibacter communis
CGCATTAATAGATGCTGTTCGCTATCCGGGGCAAAAGGAATATGGATCTCGACGTCTTGATTCTGGCCAATTCTGTCAAGGCGGCCGATTCTCTGCTCTATAAGATCGGGGCTGGGCGGAAGGTCAAACATAACCAGCTGGTGGGCGAACTGAAAGTTCCTGCCTTCGCTGCCGATCTCAGAGCAGATGAGGACCTGAGCACCTCGTTCTTCGTCAGCGAAGAAGTTCGCCGCTCTGTCCCTGGCAACCAGGTCCATACCTTCGTGGAAAGAGGCGGAACGGATGGTCGTTTTGTTCTTGATGTGTTTTTCGAGAGCGACTGCAGTTTCCGCTGTGGCACAGATTACAAGGACTTTCTCGGCTAACTCCTGTACGAGGCTGATCAGCCAATCGGTTCTGGCGTCTTTAACCTGCCAGTTTGCGGCGTTGGTTGCGGGAAAATCGTCATTGCTGAGGGCATGTTTGTGGAGCCTTCGGCCGGGAAAACCTGCGACGCTGTCTCGCACGTTACGAAACAGCACGCGCCCCGTCCCATGTTGATCCAGCAGGTTGCGGATCAGTGCTTCATCGGTGTCTGGGGCGTGATCGCCAAGTCTTCGCCTGATTTTCTCTCGAGCGTCATCGGCCAGGATGAGCTGTCGCTCTGATACGCTGTTAATGAGCCCGGCAACCTCTTCATAGCTGCTTTCTTCCTGTAGAAACGTCTGAAAGTCATGGTACCGGGTCGGGTCTAAAAGTCGCAGTCGGCTGAAATGGCCCAGGCGCCCAAGCTGCTCCGGCGTGGCAGTCAGGAGGAGCAGTCCGCCGGCCTCCCGGGCGAGGGTTTCTACGGCGATATAGTCGGCACCTGGTTGTTCCTCAATCCATTCGAGATGGTGAGCCTCGTCGACGACAACGAGGTCCCAGTCTGCGCCGACGGCCTGCGAGAGCCTGTCCGGTTGCTCCATGAAGAGGTCCAGAGAACAGAGGACGAGCTGCTGAGCCTCGAAGGGGTTGTCAAGTTCTGGTTCATCCTCCTCGAACTCTCGCAGATTGTCTGCCTCTATCTGTTGGCATCGCTCTTCGTCCAGGAGCGTAAACTGGAGGTTGAAGCGCCGAATCATTTCCACAAACCATTGGAAGGTCAGTGCCGGTGGTACGATGATCAGAATCCTGCTCGCCTTCCCGGTCGTCAGTTGCTGGTTAATGATGAGTCCCGCTTCTATGGTTTTGCCAAGTCCGACCTCGTCGGCCAGCAGGACGCGTGGTGCAAATCTTGAAGCTATCTCGTTGGCGATGTAGAACTGATGTGGAATCAATGCCACCCTGGGGCTGAGCATGCCTCGGACAGGCAGGTTCGCCAGCCTCGCCTGCTGCATCAATGTGCTATAGCGCAGGTTGAACCAGCGATTGTCGTCGGTCTGCTGGGTAAAGAGGCGCTCTTCGGGTTTGCTGAATGTGATATTTGGATCGAGCTCGGTTTCAATAATAGAGGTATCAGTACCCCGGTATTGTCCTCGATAAATCAAGATGCCGTCGCGGTCAGTCACCCCGGTGACTGACATCTCCAAGCCGGTGGCAGTACGTATTCGATCGCCAACCTTGAAACGAACGCGCGCCAGGGGCGCCTGATGTCTGGCGTAAGTCCGCAGTTCATCGGCGACGTCGAATTGAACCTGAATGATGCGATGTTCCACGGACACGATGTAGCCGATACCCAGATCCGGTTCAGCGCTGCTGATCCACTTCTGACCGGGTTTAAACTCGCTGTGAGACATGATGTTGGCTTTCGGGTATCTTAAGGTTTTGTTTTTGTGGATCTGGCATGGATAACGACATTCAAACTGAGCTTGAAGCAGCGGCTTTTCGGCGCCTGGTGGCACATCTTGGTGAACATACTGAAGTCCAGAACATTGACCTGATGAACCTGGCAGGCTTCTGCCGTAACTGTCTTAGCAAGTGGTATCGTGCGGCGGCAGAGGATAAAGGAATTGCTATGGAACTTGAAGAGGCGCGTGAGGTTGTTTACGGGATGCCCTATGCGGATTGGAAAGCAAAGTACCAGGGGGAGGCTACCGCGGAGCAGAAAGCTGCGTTCGAGAAGAATCAGAGCTGAGGTCAGTTCCCACGCGCCGTATCCTTTGATGCCTGGTCTTGGTGGCCCTGGCAACGTCGATAGCCGCTTGGGCAACTGAAGAAAACGAAGAAACGCTTTTCTTTGGAATCTACAAGGAACTGGTCAGTTCGGATACCACTCACTCCACCCGCGACTAAGCGTTAGGTGGCGGCCACCTTGCCCGCCACACAAAAGGTGTTTTGCTGGCTGGCCTGGCAGTTCGGGGCTCTCAAACCGCCATCTTTGCTGTTATCGGTTCGTGATGCTGATAATCGATGAGCCTGAAGTCGGTCATCTCAAAGTCATCAATCTCCTTTTGCCCTCGCTCTTCGATGTGCAACTGCGGCAGTGGCAGGGGGTCCCTCGACATCTGCTCGCGAACCTGGTCGATAGCATTAAGGTAAATATGGGCATCGCCGATGGTATGAATAAATTCGTGGGCTTTTAGCCCGGTAATCCTGGCGATCATATGTAACAGTAACGAATAGGACGCGATATTGAATGGCACGCCGAGAAACATATCGGCTGATCGCTGGTACATATGGAGGGAGAGGTTTGAATCAGCGACATAGAACTGGAAAAAGGTGTGGCAGGGTGGCAGGGCTACCTGGTCAGGTGCTGACTCCCCGGGATTCCAGGCATTGACGATGATTCGTCTGCTTTCAGGGTTATGCCTGATCAACTCGATCGCTTCCTGTAGCTGGTCAATCTGTCGACCATCGGGTGATTGCCAGGCTCGCCACTGGCTGCCATAGACACGGCCCATATCGCCATCATTGGTGTCCAGGCCCAATCGTTGCAGGTAGTCCTGATAATTGGCATCCCAGATCTTGTTGCCTTCATAGATCTGCTTAAGGTCTCGAATGTTAGTTGAGCCGCTGATAAACCAGAGCAGTTCGGAAACCATGACCTTCCAGGCCAGTTTCTTGGTTGTTACTGCCGGGAAGCCATCCCCCATCTGGTAACGCGCATTCAGGCCGAAACAGGAAATTGTGCCGACACCCGTGCGATCACCGCGTTGACTGCCGTGTTCAAGAATGTGGCTGAGTTGATCTAGATAGAGTTTATCCACACTTGCTGTCGCCACAATTTAGGCAGGTCATGCAGCCATCCAACAGCACCATGGCGGTCACATTGCATTTGCCGCAGAGTTGCGCACCGGGAGGATAATCGCCAGGCTCCGCTGAATCTGCATTGGCCGCTTTGTTTTCCAGAACAGCGCGTTTCTCTGCAATCAGCGCCTTGTGTGCCTCACTGAGTTCTTCTTCTTCAATAAGGCCGATCTTCTTCATGTGTGTTTCCAGAACCTCACCGATTTCTGCCACAAGTGAGGGCATAAAGCGTCCACCTTTCTTGAAGTAACCTCCCTGTGGATCAAACACCTGCTGCAGCTCTTCGGCCAGAAAAGCGCTGTCTCCACCTTTGCGAAACACGGCTGAAATAACGCGAGTCAGGGCCAGTATCCACTGGAACTGTTCCATATTCTTCGAATTGATGAAGACCTCGAACGGATACTCCTGTTCGTGTTCTGTATCCTGGTTCAGGACGATGTTGTTGATCGTGATGTACATCGCATGGTCAGAAAGAGGGGTCTTTATCTTATAGGTGTAGCCGCGTAACTCATCAGGTCGGGCGATGTCTTCGTGCATGACATCGCGTTGCGGTTTAGCGTTCGCTTCGGGGTCGTCGTCCCGCTTCAGGCTATAGCCTACAATTTTCTTTTCAATTTTGATCGTCATTTAAAATTTACCGTAATAGCCTTCTTTCATAGCATCGAACAGATTGGCCGCAGAATGCATCTCGCCGTCATATTCGATTTCCTCATTGCCTTTGACTTCCAGTATCTGGCCGTCTTCCAGTTCGAAACGGTAGGTTGTGTTTTCCAGGTCCTCTTCTTTGACCAGGACGCCCTGGAAGGCTTCAGGGTTGAAGCGGAAGGTCGTGCACCCTTTCAGGCCCTGTTCGTAGGCATAGAGATAGATATCTTTGAAGTCTTCAAAAGGATAGTCAGTTGGAACATTGGCTGTCTTAGAGATTGATGAATCTATCCAGCGCTGAGAGGCTGCCTGGATATCCACATGCTGGATCGGGGTGATGTCATCAGCTGTCACAAAGTACTCCGGTAACTGACTTTCAGGCTCAGTGCTCCCGGGCTGGGCATCGGGGTTAACCATGGCCCGATAAGCCAATAATTCGAAGGAATAGACGTCGACTTTTTCCTTGGACTTCTTGCCTTCCCTGATGACGTTCCTAGAGTAGTGGTGAGCAAAGCTTGGCTCGATACCATTGCTGGCATTATTTGCCAGTGACAGGCTGATCGTGCCGGTCGGTGCAATTGAGGTGTGATGCGTGAAACGACAGCCTTTTTCGGCTAGTTGTTCAATGAGTTCCGGGTCTTCTTCGGCGATTTTCTGCATGTACCGTGAATATTTTGCGTGCAGGATCCTGCCTTTTACGGTATCTCCGGCCTGGTAGCCGTCTTCAGACATCTCCGGTCGTAATCTCAGCATTTCCGGTGTGATCTCGAAGTCTTCGTCCATAATGGCTGCGGGACCTTTTTCCTCGGCGAGTGCGAGACCAGCCTGCCAGCCCACCAGGGCCAGGCGCTTGGTCACTTCCTCAGTAAAAGCAACGGATTTTTCGTCACCATAGCTCATGCCCAGCATTGTGATGGTCGAGCCGAGCCCCAGATAACCCATGCCGTGTCGGCGTTTACGCTCGATTTCGGACTGTTGCTCGGGTAACGGCAGACCATTGATTTCAACCACGTTGTCGAGCATGCGGGTGAAGATAGCGACGACCTCGCTGAAAGTCTCCCAGTCGAATTTCGCTTCGCTGGTAAAGGG
>CAXPUI010000238.1:0-2474 GCA_964220205.1 Candidatus Allofontibacter communis
ATGTCTCGGCTAATCTTACGGCCGTTATCAGCGCAAACGACGGGAGTATCGAGGGTTTGAAAATCTCAGATGGTTCTACTATCTGTGGTGACCTGTTTGTTGACTGCTCGGGTCAAAGAAGCCTGCTACTTGGCGAACACTACGGAGTGAAACTCACGCCAGTATCGGACATCCTGTTCAACGACCGGGCTATCGTCGTACAGGTCCCTTATTCAGAGCCGAACGCAGCGATCAGTTCTGTTACTCACTCAACGGCGTGTGAAGCAGGTTGGATATGGGATATCGGCCTGCAGACGCGTCGCGGTGTCGGTTACGTACACTCAAGCTCTCACGCAGACGAAGACGCTGCGCTTTCTACGTTGCAGGCTTATGTCGCTGCAACTTCTTCGACGTTGGACCCCGACTCGCTAGGCTATCGGACGATAAATTTTTCGTCAGGGTACCGCGAGCAATTCTGGGTCAAGAACTGTGTTGCTATTGGCCTCTCAGCGGGTTTTATAGAGCCTCTGGAAGCTTCAGCCCTGGCGCTTATTGAGCAGTTCGCAACGATGCTGGGTCAGCAGTTGCCGGTTACCCGGGAGATGATTCCGCCCATTGCCCGTAAGTTCAATGATAAACAACAGTATCATTGGCAAAGAATTATTGAATTTCTCAAGTTGCACTACGTACTGAGTTCTCGCCAGGATACGCCGTACTGGAATGATTGCCGTGAGCCCAGGTCCTGTCCGGAGAGTTTGCTTGATAAAATGCAGATTTGGGACCAGCAGGCACCCTGGCATGATGACGCGCCTCGACTTGACGAGCTGTTCCCATCGGCAAGCTATCAGTATGTGCTCTATGGTATGGGGCACCGAGCCCGTCATTTGCGTCAGCGCTCAAGGCCTGATCTGGCGCAAAAAATCGCCCGTTCGGTGGAGGAAAAACGACAACAGCTACTGGCCCTGTTGCCAGATAATCGAGAACTCCTGATGTCAACGCAAGCGGTTGCAGAGGTGGGATGAGGGGAAGCAGGTGAATAACTTCCAAGTTATAAATAGTATCGATCATGTGGATACAATGGTCATCACGCAGCGTGGAGCAGAATATGGCGATGCGATGATGTCTGTGCAGACGTTTCCGTTTGAGTTTAGAAATGTCCAGGCTGAATATCCGATCCTGTTTCATAAAGGCGAGCAAGACAAGTATCATCCTGTAGCGATGCTCGGGTTTGAGCAGGGAGAAAACCTCTTCCTGCAAAATGAAGAATGGGATGCGGCTTACATCCCAGCGATGATTAGACGTGAACCGTTCATGATTCACTATCAGGATGGTGGGGCGGATGGCATCGATTCGCGAATGGTCGCGCTGGATATGGATCACCCCCGTGTTACAGGCGTCGGTGGTGAACGATTGTTTGACCAGGGTAAGCGCAGTTCCTATCTGGAGGAAATTGCAGGCTTGCTGGAAGCACTTTACGAAGGTGCTGTTCACGTTGAACAGTTTATCGATGCTCTCGAAACACATCAGCTGATCGAGAACGTGACCCTCGAGGTAAAGCTCAATAATGGTTCGACAAACCAGCTGTTAGGGTATGCGGCATTGAACGAAGATCGTATCCAGTCGTTGTCCGGTGACGAACTTGCTGCCCTGAATAACGCTGGTTTCCTGATGCCCATGTTTATGGTCCTGGCGTCGATAGCCCAGATGCGAGGCTTAATCGACCGTAAAAATGATAAGGTTCAGCGTGCTCAAGATGTCCCAGCTTTCTGAATCAGACATAGCTTTGCCTGAGGGTGTGATCGGTGCCGATCAGCCTGTTTTGTTGAAAGGCCTGGTTGACGATTGGCCCGCCGTGCAAGCCTGTCGCGGTTCATATCAGGATGCGATTACCTACCTGAATCAGTTCGCCAAAAAAGATCCGGTAACGGTATACATAGGCCAGCCTGACATCGAAGGACGTTTTTTCTACAACGACGACTTTACAGGCTTCAACTTCAGGAGCGGTAAAGCATCGCTGCAACAGGTATTTGAAAAAATAGGGGAGCAACTCCAGTTGGATGACAAGCTGTCCATCTATGTGGGTTCTACTCCCGTCGACGGCTGGTTGCCGGACTTCAGGCGAGCCAATGATCTGAACCTGCCTGTCGCAGATGCGTTGCCCAGTTTCTGGCTTGGTACGCCGACGAAAGT
Organism: Candidatus Allofontibacter communis; assembly: GCA_964220205.1. Classification (GTDB taxonomy): domain Bacteria; phylum Pseudomonadota; class Gammaproteobacteria; order Pseudomonadales; family Azotimanducaceae; genus UBA9659. The sequence goes on from CAXPUI010000238.1 coordinate 2,170, forward strand.
CTCGGCGCACTTCGATTTTCCGGATAACATCGCTTGCGTTGTAGCCGGGCGACGCAGGTTTACGCTGTTCCCTCCTGAGCAGATAGATAACCTCTATGTAGGACCCATCGACCTGACACCTTCGGGGCAAGCGATCAGCCTGGTTGATATTGACGACCCCGATTTGCAGCGATATCCGAAGTTTGCGAAGGCCCAGGAGTGTGCTCAAAGTTTCGAGCCAGACCCTGGAGATGCGCTATATATTCCGAGTATGTGGTGGCATCACGTTGCCTCACTGGAACCCTGCAATCTGCTGGTGACTTACT
>CAXPUI010000239.1:0-3754 GCA_964220205.1 Candidatus Allofontibacter communis
CTCGACGGGAGAATCGCAAATGCCCCACCTCAGCGGAATCAGGATCTTGGAAATGGGTGTCATGATCGCCGTGCCTGGTGCGGGAGAAACGCTGGCTGGCTGTGGCGCTGAAGTGATCAAGATTGAAGACACCGGCCGCGGTGACGAGCTGCGCAGCTACGGCAGTTCAAAGAATGGTATGAGCGGATGGTTTGCCAATGCCAACGCAGGCAAGCGCAGCATCGCCGTCGATCTGAATACCGAGCAGGGCAAGGCAGTACTGTGGCAGTTACTCGCCGAGGCTGACGTCTTTATTCAGGGATTTCGCGCCGGGGTCATGGATAAACTGGGATTCGGTTACGATACTGTTGCCCGACGATGTCCATCACTCATCTACTGCTCTTCAACAGGCTTCGGCGAGACAGGGCCTTATAAGGATCTGCCCGCCTACGACCCTATTGTCCAGGCATTATCGGGCTGGGCCGGCATACAACTGACTGAAAATAAACCAACGCTGCACAAGACCATGGTTTCCGATAAAACGGCAGCTAGTTACAACACCAAAGCCATCCTGGCCGCGCTGGTGCAACGCGGCAGAACCGGCGAAGGGTGTTTTATCGAAGCCTCGATGCTGGAATCCAACATCATGCATAACTGGCCGGATGTCATGATGCAATGCACGCTGCTGGACGACGATGCCCGCCATGTACCGAATATCTTCGCCAGTTATCAGCTTTACAGATCCAGAACCGGCTGGGTAACGGTCGCCTGCGGGACAGATAGACAATGGCAGTCATTCTGCCAGGCACTCGACGGCGAGGCCTACGCCATGGACAGTCGGTTCCTGACGGCTGCAGACCGGGCTGCCAACATTGTCGACTTTTTTGCCGCCATCGGTGAATTGACCGCTCAGTTTGACGCAGAAACGGTTGTCACCAGGCTTCGAACAGCCGACGTGCCTGTTGCTCCCGTGCTGGCACCTGAGGACGTCAATCTGGATGAGCACATCAGGGCAAGAGAGTTCATTGAGACAAAGGAGCATCCGCTCGCTGGAACCTATCTCTCGCCCAAACCTCCCGCTGCGATGTTCGGTGACAATCTGAATCTTGCTCCCGCTCCTGCCCATGGTGAACAGACTGCCGAAATACTGGCGGAATTGGGTTACAGCGATGAGGCCATTGATACGCTGATCGCCGACGGCATTGTCCAGGCCGGCGGACACTAGCAGATACAAGGGCTTCGAACGCCTCTGTTATCTGGTCTGCAGCCATTGTCGATAATGACTTCATCTAGTGTTCAGATCATTGTCCTCATCGCGCCTCCCCTGATATCCTCGCCGCAATGAAACATTATCCAACGCCATGAACGAATTTCCTGTCTCACCGGAAGCGATTACCAAAGACTGGCTGACGGAGGCGCTGGACAATCCGGTTGAAGAATTCCGGATTGAGCCCCTCGGAGCCGGCGGTGGCCTGCTCGGCCTCGTTGCCCGGCTGCATATTGAGGGAAAGGGCACCCCTGACACACTGATAGCCAAGTTCCCGACCCCGACCCCCGAAAATCGCGCAGTTGCCGAAGTCTACGATATGTATGGCCGTGAATATCGTTTTTACACCCAGGTAGCACCAACAGTGCCACTGCGCAGCCCGCATTGCTACTATGCCGCCTATGATGATGATTCGGGCAACCTCGCTCTGCTGCTCGAAGACCTCGGCAAACTGCGACTGGGTGACCAGGTCAAGGGGTGCAGCATCTCAGAAGCACGCGCCGTCATCTCCGGCATCGCCTCTCTTCACCGAAATACTTGGCAACCGGATCACCTGACCGAGATCAAACAACACGATATGCCCTACCAGCGAGAAGGCATGATCGCTGGGTACCAGGTGGGCTGGCCGGCAGTCATTGAACAATTCAGCCAGTTTTTCGATGAAGAGCTGCTCAAAATCGGGGCAACCCTGCCGGACCACGTCAATCGCCTGCTGGACCAGATCCATGACGGCCCCCTGGTCATCGCCCATGGCGACGTCAGGCTCGATAATATTTTCTTTGACACAGACGGTATCGCACTGGTCGATTATCAGGCGGTCTGCAAAGCCGCGCCCGAGCATGATCTCGCCTATTTTGTCACCCAGAGCCTGGCCGACGAGGTCCGCAATGCGGTGGACTGGCACAGCCTGTATTTCAGCGAACTGACCAGTCAGGGCATCGACTACGACAAGAGCTATTCTTATGAGCGTTACAGGCTCTGTGCCATGTACTTCCTTTGCTACTCCGTGATTATCGCAGGAACCCTTGATCCAGCAAATGAACGCGGCCGGCAACTGGCTGAAACCCTCCTGGGCAATTCGATCCGCTCTTTGAAAGAACTTAACGCACTTGAACTCATTGCATAAGGAGACTGAACGCCATGCTACTCGACAATAAGATCGCTGCTGTTACCGGCGGCTCCGCGGGCATCGGCCGTGGCATAGCCGAAGCTTTCCTGCGGGAAGGTGCCAAGGTTGCGATCATGGCAAGGAATGCCGAAAAAGCTGAACGTATGCTCCAGGAGCTTAATGCCGGTGATCGGCTGATCTTTGTGCAGGGCGATGCAACGGTGCAGGACAGCGTAGAAGGGTTCATCGATGAGACGGTCTCAACATTCGGCACAATTGATATCCTCGTCAACAATGCCGGTGGCGCCGGCGGCGATCTCCAGCCTACGGCGAGCCTCTCTGACGAAGAGTTCGATCTCTGCATGAAGATCAATCTCTATGCGACTTTCTGGGGTATTCGAAAGGCTCTGCAAACCATGCTGGCGAAACAATCCGGTCGAATCATCAATATTTCATCGGTTGAAGGTAAGCACGGCAAACCAGTACTGACGCCATACACCGCCGCAAAACATGCGATTAACGGCATGACCAAGTCCGTTGCTCGAGAAGTGGGTACAGAAGGTATCACCGTGAACTCGATATGCCCTGGCCTGATACTGACCGACATTGTCATGGACACTGGCCCGGCCACGGCCGAAGCCATGGGGCTGACTTTTGATGAAATGGTCAGCATGTTCGTTGCCGATTCCGCCATTAAACGTCCGAACGAAGTTAGGGAAGTCGCCGAACTCGCAGTGCTACTGGCCAGTGACGCGGGTTCCGGCATTACCGGCCAGCAAATCAGCGTCGACGGTGGCACCTCACAGTATTAGTCGTCTTTACGTCGGTGCGCTGTTCACCTGGCTGATCCTTTATTTCCTCAGTCTCGCCATACAGTACACTGATTCGGACCTGTGGTATCACCTCGCCGGCGGTCGCCACTTTCTTGAAACCGGTGACCTCTACAACCCGTTGGTCACCAGTTTCCTGGAAGAATCGAGGCACTTTAACAACTATTTCTGGGGGTTCCAGGCCAGCGTCTATATCACCTGGCTGCTCACCGGGGAGACAGGCCTGATCGTCGTCAAGACGGCACTGTTTGTTATCAGTTCATTCTTTGTTCTGAAGGTCCTTCTTGAGGATCGCAACATCAGCGACGCACGTTTTCTGCACCTGTTTATCTTTGCGCTTATTGTCGGCTTGCTCTGCGCCAGGGGCCTGACCCTGCGACCGCACCTAGCCTCTTACGCAATGATCCCCCTGTTCGTTTATATCCTCGCTTTTCGCGAGAAACAGTATTTTCTCCTGCCTGTGTTTACGGTTATCTGGGTGAACCTGCATGGCATTGAGTATGTGGTCGGGGCCCTGATATGCGGCAGTTACTTCCTCTCTCGTCTGCTGAATTTCAACGGTGACATCAA
>CAXPUI010000240.1:0-5806 GCA_964220205.1 Candidatus Allofontibacter communis
TCAGATCCGGGGATGGTGGCGATCAGGACTTCAACATCATCGATACCGAAACGACCAGATCGGGTCTCGTCGATACCAATTTCAAAAGCAGCACCGTGCATACCAAGTGCCTGTAACTGGCGAGTAATATCGGCTTGTAGGACGTTTGCAGCGGCTTTGCGTGCGGTAGAGAGCTCTTTCGCCACTTTTGTATAGTCGCTTTCAGCCAGGCTGAGCTGCTGGGCCAGCTGGTCGATGACCTCATCGACATTTCGGACCGCATCCAGTTCAGACAGGATTTCCCTGGTCAGAACAGGCAGAGCCTCTGGATTGACTTTATGTTTCCTCGCGACATCGTAGATAGCCGCCAGCCGACGCTCTACTTCGACCAGTCTTTCCGGGTCTGCTGTGAACTGGGTGAGACTGGCGTTAACGTCGGCGACAGCCTCATTGATCTGGATCAGGGCGGATTCAAGCATCTCTCGCATCGGCACCATCCGCTGATCCTCAATACTCTCGAGCAACGACAGGGCCCTGGAAGTCTGTGATGAAGCGCTGGTGTCATTGTCATTGCTGCAAAGCTCAACAATGGTCATGAGAGTCTGCCGTGTCGTATCTGCGGCATCGAGTTGTTTACGTTCGGCTTCCAGTGCAGCCAGTTCATTGTCGCCCAGGGCCAGGGTGTTCAGCTCTTCTGCCTGGTAACTCAGTAACTGTACGCGGGCCGTTGTCTCCTCAGCATCGGCCCTCAAGGTCGTCAACTGCTGGGTGAGTTGAGCTATGGTTTTGTGTCGGCTTTCAACGTCCCTGACCTGGCTCATCAGGTCGCCATATTCGTCCAGAAGTCGGCGATGAGTGTCTTTCTTCAGCAGGCTCTGATGTTCGTGCTGGGAATGTATATCCAGTAGCATTTCTGAGAGTTCTTTGAGCTCTGACAGGGTCATCGCACTGCCGTTAACAAAAGCACGGCTGCGACCGTCAGTGGCAACGACCCGACGGAGGATGCACAGGCCATCGGCGTAAAGGGCTTTCGCTTCCAGCCAGGCGATAGCCTCTGGATAGTTGGCCAGATCAAAACTCGCGCTGATTTCTGCCCTGGTCGCGCCAGGCGTGATGAGTGAGCTGTCGGCCCTGTCACCAAGGGCCAGGCCCAGCGCGCCGAGCAAGATAGACTTGCCCGCGCCTGTTTCCCCGGTGATCACGCTCATGCCCCCCTGAAATTCGAGTTCCAGGTGGTTGACCAGGGTCAGATTGGTAATGGAAAGATGAGTCAGCACAGCGTCATTTAAACCCGTGCTGCCGGTTACAGGCAATGAGCTTTTTTCGTTATTCTTTGCCTGTTCTTCGCTCTTTCATCCGTTGAGCTTAGACATTGATTGAGTCGCCGTGTCGGCTTCGATAGTATTGAGTGATCATGGCGAAACCAAGTGCATTGAACGATAAGTCCCGGGTGCTTCTGAAAACCCTGGTCGAACATTATATCCAGGAAGGACAACCTATCCCGTCCAAGACGCTGGCTGACTCTGCCAGTGTGTCGGTCAGTCCCGCGACGGTGCGTAACATCATGTCCGATCTCGAGGATCTGGGTTATGTCAGTTCGCCACATACGTCTGCTGGTCGAGTGCCGACCAACCTGGGATATCGTTTTTTTGTCGATACTCTTGTCAAGGTTGATCCGCTGGATACTTATGATCTGGCAAGTCTCAATAAAAGCCTTGATCCTGACATGACATCGCAGGAACTGATTGAGTCAGCATCCGGGCTCCTGTCTGAATTTACGCGAATGGCTGGTCTTGTCACTTTGCCGAAACGAGAGCAGATCCTGCTGAGACACGTGGAATTCCTCAGCCTGGAAGGCAACCGGGTCTTGGTGATTCTGGTTCTGGATGATCATGAGGTCCAAAATCGCGTTATTTATACTCGTCAGGCCTATACGGAAATTCAGCTGCGTCAGGCTGCGAATTTTATTAATCAGAACTTCTCGGGTGAGGCGCTGGGTAATATCCGGGAGCGGCTGATTACCTCCATGAGGACTGACAGGGAAAGTATGGACTCTCTCATGAGGACCACGCTCGAAGTCGCTGACAAAGCCTTTGATCGCGAAGATATCAGTGATTTTGTTGTGAAGGGCCAGGAAAACCTGCTGGCGACAAACCAGGCGCTCGAAGACATCCGGCAGCTGTTCCAGGCAATTTCAATGAAGGGTGAAATACTTCATCTCCTAGACCGGTGCATGGATTCTGATGGTGTTCAGCTGTTTATTGGCAATGAGTCCGGTTACCAGGTTCTGGATGAATGTTCGGTCGTGACCTCTCCTTATCACGTTGATGGCGAGCTGGTAGGCGTGTTGGGTGTCATAGGCCCGACGCGAATGGCGTATGAGCGAATTATTCCCATCGTTGATGCCACCGCCAGACTGCTGGGTGCCGCTTTGGACAGTAATCGGCGCTGAATCGCTAAAATCGGTCGATTCAGCCTTGAATGACCCCCGTTCTATCCCCATATAGCCCGTTAGATCAAGAAACAGGGCCAGGAGCGGCGCATGGCACAGTCCGAAGAAGAACATCTGAAAGATCCTGAAACTCAGGCCGAAAGTGCAGAAACCGGGGCGGAAGCAGGCCTGGAAGATCAAGTCTCGGATGAGACCCCAACTGACAGCGACGAAGCGCAGTCCGCTTCCGAGCCTCTGGAGGTGTCTGCGGAGAAAGCCCTGGAAGAGGCTTTGGCCGACGTAGAGAAATTCAAGGACACAGCCCTGCGGGCAGAAGCGGAGATGCAGAATATGCAGCGCCGCACAGCTCGAGACGTTGAAAACGCGCACAAGTTCGGCCTAGAGCGATTTTTACAGAATCTCCTGCCTGTCGTTGACAGCCTCGAAAAAGCCATCGAATCCACAGACCAGGCAGGTGACGATGCCGGGGAAGCTATAGCAGAAGGCATAGTCCTGTGCCATAAATTGCTGCTTGATGTTCTGGGCAAGGAAAATATTGAAGTGATTGATCCCGTGGGTGCGCCATTCGACCCGAACGAGCACCAGGCCATGTCGATGGTAGAAAATCCTGATATGGAACCTAATTCAGTATTCTCGGTCGTTCAGAAAGGGTACAAGCTCAACGGTCGGCTGGTCCGTGCGGCGATGGTCATGGTAACCAAGGCTCCCGCCACTTCTGCTGATGAGGCAGAGGATACGGTCGCAGACCCTTGAAATTTCGTGACCAGCATCAATATAGAAGACAATCAGATTTGAACCGCGGGAAAACGCACCCGTAACGAGGAGAGATTAGAGATGGGCAAAATTATCGGCATTGACCTTGGGACGACCAACTCCTGCGTCGCCCTGCTTGAAGGTAAAGAAGCCAAGATTATCGAGAATTCTGAAGGAGACAGAACTACTCCTTCGATTGTCGGTTATACAGATGAAGGCGAGGTTCTGGTAGGACAATCGGCGAAGCGGCAGGCTGTCACCAATCCCTCAAACACATTGTATGCGGTTAAACGCCTGATCGGCCGCCAGTTCGAAGACGAAGTTGTTCAGCGCGACATAAAAATGGTGCCGTATACGATTGGCAAGGCAGACAATGGCGATGCCTGGGTAGAAGTCAAAGGCGAGAAAATGGCCCCACCCCAGATATCGGCGCAGGTCCTCGGCAAGATGAAAAAGACCGCCGAGGATTATCTGGGTGAATCAGTCAGCGAGGCAGTCATTACAGTGCCGGCTTACTTCAATGATTCCCAGCGTCAGGCGACAAAGGATGCTGGACGTATAGCAGGTCTCGAAGTCAAAAGGATTATTAATGAGCCAACGGCAGCCGCTCTGGCCTATGGTATGGATAAAGCTGCAGGTGATGCAACGATTGCCGTATACGACCTGGGTGGAGGCACTTTCGATATTTCCATCATTGAGATTGCAGATGTTGATGGCGAAAAGCAGTTTGAAGTGCTCTCGACAAATGGTGACACGTTCCTGGGCGGAGAGGATTTCGATCTGCGATTGATTGACTATCTGGCTGAAGAGTTCAATAAAGAGCACGGGATGGATTTGCACAACGACCCGCTGGCGCTGCAGCGCCTGAAGGAAGCTGCGGAAAAAGCCAAGATTGAACTCTCCAACAGCGGGCAGACCGAGGTGAATCTGCCCTACATAACTGCGGATAACACAGGGCCCAAGCACCTTGTGATCAAGGTTACACAGGCGAAGCTGGAATCGCTCGTTGAGGAGTTAGTTGAGAGAACCATGGAGCCGGTCAGGACTGCGCTTTCTGATGCGGGTGTCAGTGTTTCTTCGGTAGATGAAATCATCCTGGTTGGTGGTCAGACTCGAATGCCTCTGGTACAGAAGAAGGTCGCGGAGTTCTTTGGCAAGGATCCCAGAAAAGACGTCAACGCTGACGAAGCAGTCGCCATGGGTGCTGCAATTCAAGCGGCTGTACTGGCTGGGGATGTAAAGGATGTGTTGCTCCTGGATGTCACGCCATTGTCCCTGGTTATTGAGACCAGGGGTGGGGTTATGAGCGCGCTCATTGAGAAAAACACGACGAGTCCGACCCAGAAGTCCCAGGTTTTCTCCACGGCGGAAGACAATCAACCTGCGGTTACGATTCATGTCCTGCAGGGTGAACGCAAGCAGGCAGCGCAGAACAAGTCGCTGGGGCAGTTTGACCTGGCCGATATTCCGCCTGCCCCTCGCGGCACACCGCAGATTGAAGTCAGCTTTGACCTCGATGCTAATGGCATTTTGTCCGTTTCAGCAAAGGACAAAGCCACCGGTAAGGAACAGTCTATCGTCATCAAAGCGTCCAGTGGCTTATCGGACGAAGAGATCGATGCGATGGTCAGGGACGCTGAGTCTCATGCTGAAGAGGACCAGAAGTTCGAGGAATTGATTGCCGCTCGCAATATGGCAGACGGGATGATTCACGCGACCAGGAAGACCCTGGAAGAGGCCGGCGAGAAAGTGGAAGCTGATGAGCGGACCGCCATAGAGGGTGCGATTACAGACCTGGAAGAAGCGCTTAAGTCAGGAGACAAGGAAGATATTGAAGCCAAGACTCAGAAGCTGACGGAAGCCTCATCGTCGCTTGCTCAACGTATGTATGCTGAAGCCCAGCAGGCCGATGTCCAGCCGGAAGCCGCAGATGGTGCGGGTGAAGCGGGCGGTGGAGAACCGGATGCCGTTGACGCTGAGTTCGAAGAAGTCAAAGACGACAAGTAACAGCGATAACAGGAAGAGACTGAACGAAGATACGTGTTATTCCATCTTCGTTCGGTCGTAAGAAAATAGCATGGCAAAACGCGATTATTACGAAGTCCTGGGAGTCAACCGGGACGCGTCGGAGCAGGATATCAAGAGGTCCTATCGCCGTCTTGCCATGAAATGGCATCCGGATAGAAATCCAGACGATGCTGACGCTGAAACAAAGTTCAAGGAAGCCAGTGAGGCCGCTGAGGTCCTGCTGGATACCGAAAAACGAGCAGCTTATGACCAGTTTGGTCATGCTGCAGTGGATGGCAGCGCGGGAGCGGGAGGCTTCGGTGGCGGTTTTGGCGGCGGCAGTTTCAGTTCCATTTTTGAAGATGTCTTTGGCGATATATTTGGTGGTGGCGGTGGTGGATCGCGTCGGGCTGGACCCAATCGAGGGGCGGACCTTCGCTATGTTCTGACCCTGGAGTTGGAGCAGGCTGTAAAGGGCTGCAACCCCAAGATCAAAGTGCCGACGCTTGTGGAATGTGTGGAATGCCTGGGATCGGGTGCTAAAAAAGGCACGTCACCCATTGACTGTGTCCAGTGCGGTGGCATGGGCCAGGTGACTGCCCGACAGGGGATTTT
>CAXPUI010000241.1:0-5707 GCA_964220205.1 Candidatus Allofontibacter communis
GTTGAGCTCGCCCGACATCTGCTTAAAACATCAGCTGTTGAGTGGCATAAAACCATTAACAACAACCTCGACTATCTGGAAAATCACGCAAACGTTATTCGTCTTTTCGGTCGCTTTCCTCATCGCAATGATATCCTCGGACGCCAGTCTAAACCCGAGGAACTGGAACACATGCGGCAAGATCCTCGAACCTTCGGACAGCATCTATGACAGAGGTACGGGGACTTGAATTCACTTGTAGTCGACCGGATAGCGTGGAGCGGTTCAACCAGGCGCTGACCCATTACCTCGCGTCATCCGCCACCACCATGGCAGAGCTCGACGAACTGCTGTCCAAAGACCCTGACATGCCGATGGCCGTGATGTTTCGCGCCTGTCTCCTGAAGCTGGCGGCAGATCCCCGCCTGAACGCTACCATCGCCCAGATTGTCGAGACGCTGAAAGAAAGAAAAGATCTGAATGAAAGGGAAGTATTGCACCGCGAGGCATTGAGCTTGTGGGCCGGCAACCAGATGAACAAGGCGGCAGAAGTCTACGACACTCTCATACGCCTTTACCCGAAAGATATGCTGGCCCTGCGCATCGCTCACTATCTCCACTTCTACGGGCAGGGTGGTTCAGCTATGGCACAATCACTGACCGCAGCAGTGAGGAGCTGGCAACCGGAGGAAGCGTTTTTCGGCTACCTGAAGGGCATGGAGTGTTTTGCACTTGAGGAAATGGGCCACTACGACGAGGCTGAAATCGCCGGAAGAGCAGCCCTTAACATCAACCCTGCTGACATATGGGCGGCTCATGCTGTGACTCATATCATGCAGATGCAAGGCAGGTTCGAAGAAGGAATCACACTGATTGATTCGTTGCGGGCCAACTGGCTTCACGTTAACAACTTCGTCAATCATCTCTACTGGCACGAAGCGCTGCTGTTCATCGGTCTTAAGCAGCCGGACCAGGCTCTTCGCATCTACGACCAACTGCTGGTCCGCCCAATACAGGATGACTTTTACCTCGATGTCTGTAACGCAGCATCACTCCTCTGGCGCCTGGTCATGCTGGGAGTGCCAGTCGGTGAGCGCTGGGAGCAACTTCACGAGATTTCCAATAGCCGGGTTGGCGACGATGAACTGGTCTTCGCTACCCTGCATTACCTGATGGCACCCGCTGCCTTAGGCGATCAGGAAGCCATGCAGCGCGGCCTCGACAGCATCCAAGCCTGGTCGAACAGGCACGACACTCAGGCATCAATTTGTCGAAACGTCGGCCTGGGTCTGGCAGAAGTTATCTGCCAATTGAACCAGGAGGACCCCAAAGCCGCGGCGAAAAATCTGTTAGATATCCAACCCATGATCCACCAGATTGGTGGCTCTCATGCTCAACGTCATCTGTTTGACCAGATGATTGAATTTTACGCGTAACCCGGAAAGCCATCAGGGAGTAACCATGGACTACGAAACCATTATCTATGACGTTGAAGACAGTATCCTGACAATCACCCTCAATCGCCCCGACAAGCTCAACGCCTTCAATAACGACATGATGAACGACATGATCGACGCGTTCGACAGGGCTGATGCGGACGACGGTGTTAAGGCTATTATCGTGACTGGCGCTGGTCGTGCATTCTGCGCCGGCGCTGACCTTGCCCAGGGAGGAAATACTTTCAACCACGATTCGCAGGGGACAGGCATGCACCGCGATGGTGGCGGCCTGTTGACGCTGAGGATCTTTGAATGCATGAAACCCGTCATAGCGGCCTGCAACGGGCCTGCGGTCGGCGTCGGCGTCACGATGCAGTGCGCCATGGACATTCGGCTGGCATCGGAAACAGCGAGATATGGCTTCGTCTTCGCAAAACGAGGGATTGTCCCTGAAGCCTGTTCGAGCTGGTTTCTACCAAGGCTGGTTGGCATCAGCACAGCCCTGGAATGGGCATATTCAGGGCGCATTTTTGACGCCCGGGAAGCCCTGGACCGACAGCTGGTACGCAGTATTCACAAACCAGACGACGTGCTGCGCGCTGCACGTGAACTGGCGCATGAGTTTGCCGATCAGACCTCATCGATCTCCGTGGCCATGGTGCGACACATGATGTGGAAAATGCTCGGCGCTGACCACCCAATGGAAGCCCACAAAGTTGACTCGAGAGGGGTCTACTTCACCGGCAGATCCGCGGACTCCAAAGAAGGGGTCCAGTCCTTCCTGGAGAAGAGGGCTCCGGAATTCCCAGGAAAAGTCAGCACCGACATGCCTGATTTCTTTCCCTGGTGGGACGCCCGCGAGTTCGACTAAATGGATCTGCAGGCCTACCTGCAACGGATCGGCTTTTCCGGTAAAGCCAGAGTCGACCTGCAGACTCTGCGGACAATACATCGCAGGCACCTGCTGAGCGTGCCCTATGAAAACATTGATGTGCAACTGGAGGTCAGCGGTGGGACGAGCGTCGAATCCGCCTTTGAAAAGATCGTCCTGAGGGAAAGAGGCGGCTGGTGCTATGAAATGAACGGTCTCCTGGGCTGGGCGCTATCAGAGATCGGCTTTTCCGTAACACGGGTGAGCGCCGGTGTCGCAAGGTCAACACAAGGCGATGCCGCTATGGGGAATCACCTTGTCCTGCTGATAGAACTCAACAACCAGCAATGGATCGTCGACACCGGGTTCGGCGACGGTCTTTTCGAGCCCGTTCAGTTAACACCCCAGACTTTCGAGCAACGAGGCTTTGCCTTCGGTCTGAGCCGCACCGAGGACGGATACTGGCGGCTGCTGAACCACCGCTTCGGTGGTGCGCCATCATTTGACTTCCTCAACCAGCCAGCTGACGAAGACGAACTGGACGACCAGTGCTATCATCTGCAAACGGACGATAACTCGCCCTTTGTACTGGCGTTGGTTTGCCAGCAATTTGTCGAACACGGTTACGAAACTCAGCTTGGCCGGGTCGCCAGGACCATTACGCCGACAGGTGTAGAGTCCCGCCTGATCAATTCTGCAGATGAACTGATCGATCGTCTCAAGGCTACATTCAAGCTGGATATCCCCGAAGTCGCTCGGCTCTGGCCAAGAATCGTCGATAGACATAACAAGGTGTTTACAAAAAAGAAGAAGAGAACATGATTGACGTTATTCCAAGCGGCCAGGCCTGCGGAGCTACCCTCAGGGGAGTCGACCTGTCAGAAGACCTTGACCAGGCAACTATCAACCTGATCAAGCAAGCCTGGTGGCAGCACCATGTCCTGGCTTTTCCCGACCAGCACCTCGAAACTAGCGATCTGGAAAGGGTCAGCCAGTATTTTGGCGTCTTCAGGCCTGAACCTTTCTTCGAACCCATGGATCACAGCAGTCACGTGGTGGCGGTATGCCGGCGGGCTGACGAAAAAGCGCCTCTGTTCGCCCCTAACTGGCATACCGACTGGAGTTTCCAGCAGAATCCCCCCATTGGCACAGCACTCTATGGGGTGGTGGTTCCACCCGTTGGTGGGGATACCAGTTTCGCCAACCTGCAGTTGGCGCTGGCAAAAATGCCTTCAACCATGCGTGAACGGATAAAAGGCCTTAAAGCTATCCACTCTGCAAGACGGGCTTACGCACCCGATGGCACTTATGGCAGGAAGCCTGAAGAAGCGGATCGAAGCATGAGAATAGTCTATTCCGATAACGCTTATGAGCACGAAATACATGACCTGACAGCCACCCATCCGGATTCAGGCAATGAAACTATCGTCGGTTGTGCGGGTTACATCATCGGCTTTGAAGGCATGGCCCAGGGCCAGGCTGATGAGTTGCTCGGTGAGCTTTACAACTGGCAGAGTCGCGAGGAATTTCAATACACCCACAAGTGGCAGGAGAACATGCTGGTCATCTGGGATAACCGGAGCGTCATGCACCGCGCGAACGGTGGCTATGACGGCTACGACCGGGAACTGCATCGAACCACCATCTACCGGCCGGAAGGCTTTCTCAACCCTGAGCCCGGCACGGCATTGGCGTCCTAGTCAATAACCTGGGAATGCGGGCAGTTTAAGCGATGTAACTGCCCGCTGTTCCTCAGGTACCCGTCCAGTTCGGCGCGCGCTTCTCTGCGAAAGCTATCGGGCCTTCTTTGGCGTCATTGGAGGAAAACACCTTCTGCATGAGAGGTGTCTGCATCTCCCAGAGGGTATCCTCGTCGATTCCCATACCTGCTGCGCGGACCAGCTTTTTGGAGGCCGACACGGCCAGCGGAGCATTTTCCGCAATACGCTCTGCCCATGCTATGGCTGCATCGAGAGCGCCACCATCAGCTGTCACCTCGCTCAGCAGCCCTGATGCCTTAGCATCCGCCGCACCCATCGGTTCACCGGTTACCGCCAGTTCCATCGCTTTGGTCAATCCGACTCTCGCGCCGAGGCGCATAAGCCCCCCCGCTGCAGCAAACAGCCCGACCTTCACCTCTCGGATACCAATCTTGGAGCTTTCTGACGCCACCAGCAGATCGCAGGTCAATGCAATCTCACAACCACCCGCCAATGCAAAGCCTTCGATGGCAGCGATCAGTGGTTTCTCACAACCTTCCCGAATAAAGACATTCAAGGGACCGATGTCCTCCCCACGGGAAAATGCCTTAAGGTCCATACCGGCACAAAACGCCCGCCCATTGCCCGTCAGGACACCTGCGGTCAGTTCCGGGTCTGCGTCAAGTTCACGAATAGCGGCCAACAACCCCTGGGAAAGGGCACCGTTGATCGCATTCATCGCATCAGGCCGGTTCAAGGTGATAATCATCACCCGTCCACGTCTCTCTGTCAGTACGGCTTGTTCTTCAGCCATTGATATTACTCCTTTCTATTGCTTCGAATATCGCCTGGAAGTCCTAGCTTCGAATCTTAATGTCTGTTCTTGGCGGTTCCATAGCCACCACCACCGGGTGTCCTGATGATAATACACTCACCAGCGGCAATCGTAGTCCTGTCCGTACCATTCAGGTCATCAATGCTGCCATCCAGTCGCAACACCTGATTGAGACCTGTCGCCCCATCCTGGCCACCTTCCACACCATAAGGTGGCACCATTCGATGATCCGAGAGTATAGAAGCCTCCATCGTCTCAAGAAACTTCAATCGACGCACAACACCATTGCCACCCCGGTACAGTCCGTCACCACCGGACTCATCCCGGATTCTGAAATCTTCGAGCAACACCGGGAATCGCCATTCCAATACTTCCGGGTCCGTCAACCTGGAATTCGTCATATGGGTGTGCACAGCGTCGGTGCCATCAAACCCGGGCCCCGCACCAGACCCCCCGCAGATTGTTTCGTAATACTGGTAACGATCATTACCAAACGTCAGATTATTCATTGTGCCCTGTGCCGCCGCCATGACACCGAGCGCACCATAAAGAGCATCGGTTACCGCCTGGGACGTCTCAACATTTCCGGCCACCACCGCAGCTGGATAGCTTGGGTTCAACAAGCACCCGGGAGGAACACGAATTGAGATAGGTTTCAGGCAGCCTTCATTCATCGGAATGTCTTCATCGACCAGTGTTCGGAACACATACAGTACAGCCGCCCTCGCCACGGAGGTCGGCGCATTGAAATTGTTCGCCAGCTCCTCAGAGGTTCCTGCAAAATCTACGGTCGCAGAGCGCTCAGCCGTATCAATACTGACAGAGACACTGATCCGATGACCCGCGTCCAGGGTGTAGATGAAACTACCGCTGTTCAGCCGGT
>CAXPUI010000242.1:0-5038 GCA_964220205.1 Candidatus Allofontibacter communis
GTAACCAACTCGACAGAGCAAGGCTTCCGCCAAGGGTTCCCCAATCAATTGCAGGCTCAGCGGCAGACCGTCGGGCGATAAACCACAGGGTTGGGACAAGGTCGGATAACCATTGTAGTCCCATTGATTAACAAATCGCTGGCTGCGGCCGATCCAGTCTAATGGAACCCCCGCGAGCGTATTCTTACCCTGGTTAAGTCCACCATACGCATCCTCCGGGTCATATCGGAAAGCTTCAGTGGCAAGCGTGGGCAGGGCCAGCAAATCAATCTGATCGAATACCGGCGCAACACGACCTGAGGCATTACGTCGCGCAAAAGTCGCTTGCGCAAGCTGAATAGCGGTAGCCTGATGCCCACTCTCAAGAAAAAAACGAAAATATTCTCCGTACTCGGGTGCCCGGGAAGGAAAAGTGCTCGCGTGGACCGCAGCTGCTTCACACGCAGCGAGGATCATCCACGCATCAGCTTCCTCCTCAGAACGCTCAGGAATGTCTACATCGACAATTTCCGCGCCCAGTTGCGCCAGTTTTTCAACCGCAGCACGAACCGCCGCCAGGACATGTGGCTCAATATCCGAACTCACAAAGGCCTCATCCCAACCAATGCGTATACCCGTGACTCCCTCGGCCATACCCTGCGTGTAGTCTGGAACAGCAGCAGACAGGGATGTCGGGTCCTGCGAATCGTAACCCGCTATCACCGACAGCATACGTGCCGCATCTTCAACACTGCGAGTCATCGGCCCGATATGATCCAACGTAGGAGCCAGGTCCAGCACACCATGGCGACTGACCCTTCCCCAGGTAGGCTTAAGGCCGACGATACCGTTAACGGCTGCTGGAAAGCGAATAGAGCCACCGGTATCCGTGCCTAATGACCCAAAACAAAGACCTGCTGCTGTTGCTGCACCGGAGCCACCTGAGGAAACACCAGGCCAGCGGTCGAGGTTACCCCAGGGATTCCGGGGCACCTCGAAATCACGGTGGTAACCCACCATGGCTCCTTCGGTTGTGGCCAGCTTACCAAGGATAACGGCTCCCGCTGCTTCCAGGCGAGCCACGACCGTTGCGTCAAAATCAGAGACAGACTGTTGACGAAAACTATGACCCGCCGTCGTCGTCGTGCCCTGCTTGTGGCAGAGGTCTTTAACCGCTATCGGCACTCCATGAAGAACACCGAGGGATTCACCTCTGTCGCGCGCGTCATCCGCCATTCTGGCGCCAGCCATCGCCAGCTCCGGGTTAACCGAATAGTAACAGTGCAATTGCGGTTCAAGGTCGGTGATGCGCTCCAGCATCGTCGACGTAACCGTAACTGAACTCAACTCACCGGACGAAATGCTATGAGCAACGTCGGACAACGTGCGATAGTGCAGTGGTTTTTCATTCATGGCATTCATCCTACTTTTACTGGTGTCTTCCCGGAAACTGTTGGCCAGGGTCGGTCCGGCCGCTGCCCCACAGCAAGACCCGAAGTGGCTTTCAACAGATCGCGCCGGGTCAGGTGGCTTTTGTCAGTATCCATATCAGCCCCTAAAGAAATAGCGGGATAAAATACACCATAACCCCTTGGAGACCGTCAAGCAGACCGACGCAGGTCAAACAGCTCGGAAGTCTTCGGGCAGGAGGATCTTCAGGATTTGATTTGCCAGAGGCGCGTCATCTCGAGATAAAGGTACGATGCTGTCCAGGTTATCAGGACAAATCCGGTCAAAGCCTCAACCCCAGCCAGGAGTCGTATGAGCCCGGTCGCAACAACATCACCAAAACCGACCGTCGTGAAGGCGGCATAGGAAAAATAGAGGTAGTCACCGATTGTGCCATCGAAACTGCCCACTAACTGCCCGTGTCCCGCGTGAATCGATAGGGCGTATGCCAACGCGAACAGGGCGACTTCGATCGAATGCGCTATCAGCGCAACAATCACACCCAGCAGCAATCGCATCCGAGGGTACTCAATGGTCAAACGAAAGCCGTCATTCAGACGTTTGAGGAAATTGTAATGGATAACGCTACAGAGCAACGCCGTCAGGACGACTATGCCAAGACTCCATAACTGCTCGGCCCAACCAAAACTCATTCGCCTGACTCCTTTTCTGCCCTGCTTTTCATCCCTGGTTATCTTGAGTGATGTGTCGTGACCATTTCCTGAAATGGCGCCTGCCAACAACCCAAGCAACTACTCACCGGCTGCCGGCACCTTACCAATCACCGACTTTGCGTAGTCACGCGCGGGTTCATGCTCTGTCTGCAGTTGTGCAAGAGTAAAATCCACAGACCTGCTTTCAAGCTCATCTATTCTCAATTCACCTACCCTCTGGTATTTGCCTTCATCCATCGCAATACGAGCTTCCACAATAGAACCATTCACGTCACCCTGCTTACCATTGCCATAGTAGCCGTAACCTTCAACCATACTGCGGGCTGCCGTGGCTTGAAAACCGCAGCGCCAGAGAAACTTCTCACTTGCCTGCTTCAGCAGATCCGGACGAATAGTTAAATGAATTGACTCCTGCTGGCGAATAAATGGACGGACGACCGAGTTGGTAATGATATAGCGCATCTTATCGGAACGGTTAACGGCTCCACCATGCAGAACCCTGCCATCCATCAGCATGACCGTCCCTGCCGGCGCTTCAAGATTGATCGCAGGCGGCACCTCACCAAAACTACCACCACCTTCGGTATAGAGTTTGTGTGACCCCGGAATGATCAGGGTACCGCCGTTATGCTCGTTCACATCCTGAAGAATATAGATGGTGTTCACGAGAAAAGGGGCTTCGAGCATCAGGTAGGGAGCTGCCAGTGCCTGATCCTGATGCATACCCTGGGGGTGACAACCCGGATAAGATACGTTGGCGATAAAACTGAGATGATTCCATCCCGGACCGAGGGCCTCGTCAAGCAACTGCTCGATCAGGATCCCGGCCTGGACCGCGGTCGTATCGTGCGTCATACACTTCACAAAGACTTCACCCTTATTAACCAGTGCCCAGACATGCTGTTGAGCTTCACCGAGATAAGCAATGCCCAGTTCCCGTTCTGCCGCGGCCTGCTCACTGACCCGCTGATGCAGAACCCTGTTCTGCTCGATCGAGGTGGCGTCCTCAATCAGGCAATAGCCCCACTGGTGAAAATCTGCGCGTAGGCGGTGAATGTCTTTTGTAGGCTTCGGTAGCTCCTTGTCCTGCCAATAGGGGTGTTTCCGCGCAACAGTCGTGTCGTAATAGCGTCCCTCGTCCCAGGCAAGGGTTTCGCCTGGTTTCGGTGGTGTCAGCCATGGATTATTGGTTAACAAGGAACGAAAGGGTTCACTTGAGGTCACGAAGTCGCTGTAAGGCCCCTCCGCCGCAGCAGCCGCTACCGCTGAGTCAGTAAATTCAGTCGGAATAGTCATCGATTATCTCCCGTCTAACGACATGCTACCTCCGAATAGAGCAACGATCTACCGCGGTTGTCCTCAGGGTCTGCACCGGATCAACCTGTGCCGCCCTTCCTTCAGCGACAGGTCAGTAACATTCAACAACGACCGCCAATAATGCACGTGCTCACTCTCTTTAATGTTGCACACGTTTTTATTTATCATCCCTCCTAAACCATGATGGAGGGTAGTAATGCAGTTACTGATCGGAATCATCTTTCTCACTCTTTCTACAGCGGTTTACTCTCACGGTGGCGCCGACGCTGGCCCCACGGACAAAGACAGGCACATTCAGTTTCCCGACACCGAACAATACAAAACGCTGGTTGTTGACCTCCACACCCATTCAACATTTTCGGATGGCCATGTCTGGCCAACTATCAGGATCAGTGAAGCACTGCGTGATGGCCTGGATGCCATAGCGATCACAGAACACCTGGAGTGGCAGCCTCACCTGGCGGACATCCCTCATCCCGACCGTAACCGGTCGTTCGAGATCGCCAAGCAGGCGGCTGAGGGTCTTGACCTGATGGTCATTACGGGCACCGAAATCACCCGGGAAGCTCCTGCCGGCCATATGAACGCCATATTCATCGAGGACGCCAATGAGCTGTTTAAAGAAAACTCTCCGCCCAGCGATCCCGCAGACACGCGAGGTTATTACATTGACACCGGCCAATGGCCCGCCCAGGAAGCCGTGGAGGCCGCCAACGAACAAGGTGCCTTCGTCTTCTGGAATCATCCCTACTGGACCCGGCAATCCCCCGATGGTATCGCCAGGATGCCCGCATTCCATGCTGACAACGCAGAAAACGGTTTGCTGCATGGCATCGAAGTTGCCAATGGCGGGACCTATTCAGAGGAAGCATTCGCTATAGCACTGGAGCACAACCTGGCTTTGATAGGGGTGTCCGATGTTCACAACCTGATTGACTGGGATTACGAGCCTCACAACGGTGGTCATCGACCTGTGACCCTTGTACTGGCTGAATCTGATTCGATTGATGGTATCCGGGAAGCACTGTTCGCGAGGAGGACTATCGTCTGGTTCAAAAACCTGTTGTTGGGCCGAGAGCCATCATTGAGCAGCCTGATTGATGCCTCGATCCAGATAGTAGCGGCAAATTATCTACCCGCGACTAATGTTCTGCGAGTCGAAATACTGAACTCTTCAGACGCCGCTTTCATCCTGCAGAATCGCACAGACATGACGTTTATGGGCTCGCACGACACTATAGAGCTTTCCGCCAACGATCGAACGATCCTGCAGGTCAAACCCGGCGCGGACCGTTCTGAA
The DNA here is from genome assembly GCA_964220205.1 of Candidatus Allofontibacter communis. Lineage (GTDB taxonomy): Bacteria > Pseudomonadota > Gammaproteobacteria > Pseudomonadales > Azotimanducaceae > UBA9659. The sequence continues at coordinate 4,720 of CAXPUI010000242.1, forward strand.
GTCACACTCAAGTTTGCCGTATTGAACGCTCTCACAGCACCCCGGGCACCACTGGAGATCGAATGGTCACTACGCCCCTAGGTCGGGTTTCTTCCGTTTGAGATCATCTGCCACCCAGAAACGCCGGGCAGGTGATCCAGGGCCTGCTGGCTAACAATCACCCGTCATCGTACCCGAATGCAGCATGGCTTCGTTGATGGCAGACACCCTGCCCGCCGGAGGTGCTTCGGCTTCGGTACTCACCGGTAACAATTGACGAAGCTTGCTGGCAAGATCGGAAGAGCACACGTCTGAACTCCAGTCACTCTATGCGATCGCG
>CAXPUI010000243.1:0-3755 GCA_964220205.1 Candidatus Allofontibacter communis
CCGAGATTCTTTCATTGGACCCGGTAGCAGTCAGTGAAATCAAACCGGAAATCACCTGGAAAGAGATTCAGCAGGTGTTTCGCCAATGACGCTGGATGAATTCAATCAGCTTGATGCCGATCAGCGACGTGTCGAGTTGTTGCAGTGTTGTCAATGTGCTTCCTGGGCAAGCCGCGTCAGTGACAGTGCCCCTTATGGGGGTCGTCAGGCTTTGCTGGAAACGGCTGCATCGGTCTGGCAGACCGCGGGGGAAACGGAAATCCTTGAAGCCTTTGCCGGGCATCCGCAGATCGGTGACCTTGAGGTACTAAGAAGCCGTTATTCGACCACGGCCAATGCTGAGCAGGGTCAGGTGCTGATGGCGTCGGACGAGACATTGGAGGCCCTCAGCGATGCTAACGAGGCCTATCTTTCGCGACACGGTTTTATTTTCGTGGTCTGCGCGTCTGGGAAGAGTGCCGATGAAATGCTGGACATGGTGCGGGCTCGCCTGTGTAACAGTCGGGATGAGGAATTGGTTAACGGTGCGCGCGAACAGGCTGCCATTACAGAGTTGCGACTGATAAAACTGATAGAGGAGTGATGATGGCAGGAGAATCTATTTCTACGCATATCCTGGACCTGGTTAGGGGCAAGCCGGCATCAGGTATCACAGTCCACCTGTACCAGGAGGATGAGTTGGTTGCCGATGGGGTAACCAATACAGACGGTCGTGTAGCAAGTTGGAACCGTGATTTCAATCTGGTGGCTGGCCGATATCGACTGGTCTTTGACGTTGAGCCCTGGTTCGCTGCTCGGGATGAACGGAGCTTCTACGAAGAAGTGCAGATTTCTTTTCGTGTGGATGACGCTGAACAACACTACCATGTGCCGCTGTTGCTCAGTCCCCATGGCTACTCGACTTACCGGGGTAGCTGATGAGAGCGATCCGTGCTCGCATTCTGCAGATCGAGTCAACCCAGCCATTACAATGGCAGTACCTCGATGATGGTGTGATCATTATCGAAGCAGGTCAGATCAGCGGTGTTATTGAGGCTGGCCAGGCTGGACGTGATGGTTTTGATCTGGACATCTGCGAAGATAAAAGAGATCAGTTGTTGATTCCTGGAATGATTGATACGCATGTTCATTCCCCGCAGATAGATGTTATTGCCTCATACAGTGAGCAACTGCTTGACTGGCTTGAAAGGTACACATTCCCCGCCGAAATCCGTTACAGCGACATTGAATATGCGGAGCGTGCGGCAGATGATTTCCTCGACGGACTGGTCTCTGCGGGCACAACTACTGCGATGGTCTACGTGACCAGTCACGAAGAGGCGACAGATTGCTTTTTCCGGGCAGCAGAAAAGCGTCAGATGCGCGTCATAGCAGGCAAAGTGTTGATGGATCGACAGGCGCCAGCAATGCTGTGTGATCACCCTCAGGGAGGGGTTGAGGCGAGTGCGAGGCTCATCGAGAAATGGCACGGTAAAGGTCGTCTCGGTTATGCGATAACACCTCGATTTGCAGTCAGTTCCTCTCCGGCGCAATTGGCTGCAGCGGGCCAATTGCACGAACAGTATCCGGGTACCTGGATCCAGACCCACCTGTCCGAAAATCATCAGGAAATCACACAGGTTGCCGAGTTGTATCCCGATTGCCCTGACTACCTCGGTGTTTACGAGCAGTTCGGTCTGGTGACTGAGAAGAGTATATTTGGTCACTGTCTGCACCTGAGTGACGCTGAAGTCTCGAGGCTCGCCGGGAAAGGCGGCAAAGTGGCGTTCTGTCCATCGTCTAACCTTTTTCTGGGCAGCGGCCTGCTTGATCTGGGCGCATTGCGAAAGGCTGGGGTGCCGGTTGGTGCTGCCAGCGATGTTGGCGGAGGCACCAGTCTTTCCATGATGCGAACGCTAGCTGATGCTTTTAAAGTCTGCCAGTTGCGAGGCTACACGCTCGGCGTTATGGAGGCGTTTGCGATGACAACGTTGGGTAACGCTGAACTGCTCGGCCTGGATCGCGTCATTGGCAATTTCGCCAAAGGCAAGGAGGCGGATATGGTACTGCTTAAGGCTGATCCGAAGACCGTCATGGGCAGGCGGGTCGAGCTTGCCCGCTCTATAGAAGAGGAAATGTTCATCTACATGACCATGGGGGATGACGCCCTGGTTGTCGAAACGATCATCAACGGCATGACAGCGGAGCAGCAAAGTGATTGAGGCCTATCTTACCGAGTGGTTCAGCGTCATTGTGCGTTGGCTGCATCTGATTGCAGGCATCGCCTGGGTGGGGGCCTCGCTTCACTTCATCTGGCTGGATAACAGTCTTGAAGCACCTGAAGAGCAGGATAAAGCGGAGGGGGTCAAAGGATCACTATGGTCGATTCACGGCGGCGGCATCTATAACTTCAGAAAGTATGAGCTTGCGCCTCCGGTCTGGCCCAAGCGCCTGCACTGGTCCAAGTGGGAAGCCTATAGCACCTGGATAACCGGTACTTTGCTGATGGTGGCCATCTATTATCTTCAGGCTACCACCTACCTGGTAGGCCCTGGAAAGTGGTTACAAGACCCTGGCCTTGCTGTACTCGGCAGTCTCGGGTTCCTTGCCTCGGGTGTGCTCATTTATGAAGCCTTGATCCGGTCACCGCTACGTTTTCAGACAAGGTTGTTTGCTGCAATTCTGATTGCTTTTGTCATTCTGCAATGCTGGCTGGCAAGCAGGTTGTTCTCCGATCGCGCCTCCTTCCTTCATGTGGGTGCATTGCTCGGCACGATTATGGCGGGTAACGTTTTTCTCGGCATTATTCCGACGCAGAAACGTTTTGTTGCAGCGGTACAGTCAGGGCAGGTGCCCGACGCCGATGCTGCTGCACTGGCAAAGCAGCGATCGACACACAACAACTACTTTACGCTACCGGTGCTGTTCTGCATGGTCAGCAATCACTCGCCATTTCTGTACGGACACCCGCAGAATTGGGTGATTCTCGTCTGTATCCTGGGAATCGTAGCTTATGCGAGACACTTCTTTAACCTGCGCCATCGGGGCATCGTAGACTATAAAATCCTGGTGACTGCTTTTGCAGCGTTTCTGGCCCTGGCAACATGGCTTGGCTTCGAGAGTTTTTCACCTTCAGCCCGGGGGGTTGCAGAAGAAACGTCTCAGGTTTCAGCAGTTGACGATGCTGTGGCTCTCGGCATTATCGACCGTCATTGTCGAGTGTGCCATTCAGTGAGCCCGACGCACCCTGGGTTCGTGGCGCCGCCTGCGGGTGTCCTGATGGATGACCCTGACGTATATCGACGATCTGCCTCCCAGATGCTAGTAGCGATCAGGACGGGCTACATGCCGCTGGGTAACGTGACAGGTATGACCCAGGCTGAAAAGGACCAGGTTATCGGCTGGCTGGAACAAGAGATTAGGGATGGAGGCGTGGATTAATGTTGAACATCCCTACCATTGACTTCAAGGACTACAACGAGGCGGATCCAGGCACAGTTGCTGCCCTGGCAGACAAGGTGGCTTCTGCGTTGGGCACAGCTGGTTTCATGAGAATCCGAAATCTTGGTATCAGCCAGGAACAGGTATCGCAGGCATTCAAGGCAGCTGAATGGTTCTTTCTGCAGGACCTGCCCAAGAAACAGCGGGCATCCTACGCGACCGCCGGAGAAAATTTTGGTTTCCAGGAGGTCGGCATCGAGCACCTCGATCCCACGCAGCCGGCCGATATCAAGGAAACGTTTACGATGCGCAATGTTCTGAACCATGACCCCGAC
>CAXPUI010000244.1:0-3995 GCA_964220205.1 Candidatus Allofontibacter communis
CGCTATCGCTGTGCAGCCTGATATGACGGTATGATGATCAATAGTTGTCCCGTGACCGATCTGTACCTGGTTATCAAGCTTGCAGCCATCGCCGATACTCGTAGAGTTCAGGGCACCCCTGTCTATGGTAGAACCTGCCCCAATTTCAACATTGTTCCCGATCCGCACTCCCCTGATCTGGGGAATTTTGACGTAATCGCCTGAGTCTCCATCGAATTCAAACCCAAAGCCATCTGCCCCTATCACGACATTGGCATGAATCAGGCAGTTTTCCCCTATCACAACATCATGGTAAATGACGGTGTTTGGCATAATCCTGGAGTTAGCGCCTATCGAGACACCTTCTCCCAGATAGCAGCCGGCACCAATCTGGACATTTGAGTCAATCTTGACTCCAGCCCGCAACACTGCACCCGGACCTATGGCGACTCCAGCGCCCAATTCAGCCATATCGCTGATCCAGGCCGTCTCATCAACAAAAGGCATCACCAGCGGTGCAGTATCGAATAACGCTGCTATTCGAGCCCAGGCCAACCTGGGATTATCCGCAATAAGATAGGTTCTCGCGTCGTTAACGACGTCTTCTGCACGCAGCACAACCGCACCTGCGCGGCTGCTCTGCAACAAAGGGACATATCGGTTACTGAAGAGAAAGGTGAGTTGGTCGGCTTCAGCATCACGAAGCCCTGCGATACCGGTTATCTCAAGATCACTATCGCCCCGGCACTCAAGTTGGAACTGTTCAGCTATCTCCCTGAGCTTCAACCGAAACTACTTTTCTAGTGCATTCATCTTTTCGGTGATCTTGGCCGTCACATCATAGAGTTCGTGACGATAATGAACGCTCTGGCTGGGCAGAATAAGATCATACTTATCACTCAGCACCAGAGCTTCTACAGCTTCCTGGTAACGCGCTGTTAATGATTGGATTAGTCGGTCCGTTTGCTGCAACCTGACCTGCTGAACCTGCTCAACAAGCTGGCCCATCCGCGCACGTCTCACAGAAATTTCCTGAAGCAGGCTCTGGAACTCCTGATCGCTCATCAATTCCGTATCTTTCTTGAGTTTTTCCAACAGGGTCGTAATTTCTTTCTGCATTTCCTTGAGCTGTTCTTCCTGCTCAACAAATGCGCCGTTGATCTGCTCCATACCCTGCTTACCCAAGGCAGACTGCAAAATAGCCCGCTGAGCATCAGAAACACCGATCTTTGATTCTGCAAAGGCAGTTGACGACGAAACAGCCAAAATGAAACTGGCCACTACAGCCAAAATGCCTCGTTTGTATTGCACGATTATCTCCTCAGTATGTCTCTGTTTTGCCTGTGTTGAACGCGTTTTCTTCGCGCCATTCTCTGCAAGTCTTTTCCACAATTTCTCTAGCGCAGATTATGTGCAACAAGTTTTTTTACCCCAGGTTGCTTGCCGCGCTATCTATGTCGTTTGCCGCTCTGATGATTGCTTGCGGCTTCACTGGTCTACTCGAAAAAACGCCGCCTCGCGACGGAAGCGGATATTTACACATCCTTTTCAGGTATTCAACGACTATTAGACCGATCGCGACAGCAAAAGTTGCGCGTTTAAGCCCTAAAATGTCTTCCCGAGTTCGAACTGAAAGGCCTCACCCTCGTCGCCCTCTTTCTCGTTGATGGGGAAAGAGAGCGCGAAACTGATTGGTGCAAAACCTGTAATCCAGGTGACCGCTATGCCAGTGCTATAGCGGAGCTCACCGTCCTCAATACCAAGACAGTAAACACTGACATCCGGACAGTTTGTGTTGAAAACATTACCCGCATCAAAGAAGAAAACAGAACGCATTTGACTCTGGTCTTCGATGAAGGGTAACGGGAACACCACTTCAGCACTCAACTCAATCAGCGCATTGCCACCTATAGGATCCGGATCATTGAACTGATCTTGAGGTGATGGTGTCGCTCTGGGCCCCAGCGTATTGCTTTCGAAACCTCTAACGGAACCCATACCACCGGCAAAGAAGTGCTTGTAGAACGGAAAGGTGTCAGTGCCCCCATAGGCATCGCCATATCCAAGGTCGGCTCTTAAGCGAAGTACCGTAGGCCCCCAGAGTGGGAAGAAGATCTGTCCGGCATAGTTAATCCGATAGAACTCGAGCTCACTACCTGGGATAGTCATCTCGAACGAGAGTGACTGAGATCTACCCGCTGTCGGCAAAAGCCCGCGATTCAGCGCGGACATCGAGTAACTGGCACTAATTGTAAACAAATTGAATTCATCCCCCTCCTTATCGATGAACTCGGATATCTCCTGCGCCGGGATCACACCTTCCTTGATGTTAGTGTGTTCGTACCCCAGGCTAAATCCCAACCTGGAAATTTCTGAAATGGGATAACCAAAATTCATACTGAGGCCGAAGGAATCGGTGGAAAAACTCGCTATATTGAATTCTTCAAAGTCGCTCCTGCGGAAAAAGACCGAATAGCCGCGACTGACGGCATCGACCGTGTAATAAGGATCAAAGAACGAGAAGTTCAGTGCCTCCTGGAAGTCACTGCGATTAATACCGATATTGATACTATTGCCCGTCCCAAATACGTTTGATTCCTGATAAGACAGCCCTAGGATCAGACCGGTTCTTTCTGCAAAACCCACGGTGGCTGAAATCGATCCGGATGGCTGTTCTTCGACCGTAAAATTAACGTCAATCTGGTCCTCTGTTCCTGGCACCGAGGGTGTTTCCACATTGACTTCCTTGAAGAAGCCAAGGCGTTGAAGGCGGACCTTTGATCCCTCGATCATTGCCGTCGAGGCCCAACCGCCCTCCATCTGTCGCATCTCCCGCCTCAAGACCTCATCCTGCGTCACCGTATTACCCTGGAAATTAACTCGACGAACGTAAGCTCGCTGACCTGCATCCACAAAATAACGAATGGTGACAGTATCACCGTCTTCATCTGCCACCGGCTCCCCCGTCGCACTGGCAAAGGTGTAGCCTGCATTACCTAGCACTGCTTCAATTCTTTCCTCTGAAGCAGTCATATACTCACGCGAAAACACCTGCCCGGGTCTGCTGATCACCAGCCTGCGTATGGTTTCCTCTGGCACATCCCGCAGCTCTCCCGCGACATCTACCGCCGAAACAGTGAACTGGTCTCCTTCTGTCACATTGAAGGTAATGTAGACATCTTCCATATTGGGTGCGATCGCTACCTGGGTCGACTCAACACGAAAATTCAGGTAGCCACGATCCAGATAGTAGGATTCGAGCGATTCAATATCGCCCTGCAGCTTCTCTCGAGAATACTGATCATCCTTGGTGTAAAAGGAAAACAGGCTTGGCAATTTAAGCTCAAGCTTATCGATGAGCGTTTCGTCATCAAAGACGGTGTTACCAACGATATTGATATGCCGTATACCAGATACGTTCCCCTCAAACACATCAACTTTGATCGCAACCCGGTTCCGGGGAAGGTCGACGACAGTCGTTTCGATGCCCGCGTCATATCGGCCCTGCGAGACATACTGACTCGCCAGGTCTGAGGCAATGTGCTCGAGAGTCACTTTCTGGAATATCTGGCCTTCCGCCAACCCGGATTTTTCCAGTCCTTCCAGCAAGGCTTCGGTCTTGATGGCCTTATTGCCCTCAAACTCGATGGAGTCAATGGTCGGCCGTTCCTTGACAACAATAACGAGCACATTGCCATCCCTGCCGATCTGTACGTCATCGAAATTTTCTGTCTGGAAAAGAGATCGGGCGATACCTCTTATTTCAGCCACACCAATGTCGTCACCGACATTGTAGGGAATCGCACTGAACACGGTTCCAGCCGAAATTCGCTGCAACCCTTCCACACGAATGTCCGAGATTACAAAAGCATCAGCTGCCGCTGTCCAGAACAGGATCATGGGTATCAGACAGTGTCTGATTAACCGTTGCAGTTTCATTTTTGAGCGTTCAACCACTTATCATCAGCCTAATTCGCAACCAGATTTATTCAGAGCCGGGCCAGATCATTATAAAA
>CAXPUI010000245.1:0-3666 GCA_964220205.1 Candidatus Allofontibacter communis
AAAAGGCGCGTTTCCAGCAGGTAGACGTGCCCAAGATCGAGGCCACCTTGATGAAAGTGTTTGGCAGAATCAGCCGTGTGAACCAGTTCCGCACCGCGCCGCGGATAGTAAAAAGTTTTGGAGATGACGCTGCCTACAGGAAGATGAAAGATGCCCGCAGCATCGACCTCGCCCTGCGTTCCTGCCGGGGTCCAGAGGGTTCTAAGCTTGTGCGCATAGTCTGTGAAGAGGGGTGTGCTCAGGTCGTACGCTGTCGTTGATTCGTGCAGCGTCAACTTGTCGCTATGCACGGTAACCAACCCCCAGGCCGACAGCTCATCAGGGAAGCTGTCTGCAGTAAATACTCTGGGCTCGGGTGTACAACCTGCGAGTAAGACCAGAAGACAGGCGGTTAAGCTGCGAATCATTCGGTCCGTGACAACGCAAGCTGAACTGCCGGCAGTTTCGGCAGAGAGCAGCGGTGGTTGCTCATGTCGTCAGTCACGTTCGCGTAGTCTCGACCCATATCGACGTTTAAAAGCACAACAGACTCGCCTTCGATACAAATCGCTTTGTCTGCAGGTAGCGCGCCATCAACAAGCAGGTCTTCATTGGCAATGCCATCCCAGATGATGTCGGGGAAGCTGCCGTTGGGCCCGTATATTGCGAGTTTCAAAGCTTTAAGTTCCATGCCATCAGGTGCGGAACCGCCACCACTGAATTGATTGTCATAGATGTAAATCGCTTCGGGGTAAGGATCGAAATCCGGCTGAGCCGACCTGTCAGTGTAGGTGGTCGCGAAGAAACTTGAAATGATGATATTCGCGGTATTGTTATCCCGGATGTCATTCTCGAAGATTTCCACCTGATCATTAGAGTTGATCAGCACGCCAGAACCGGCGGGCACACCGGCAACTGCTCCGCCTGCCGGGGCAAAATTCTCTGTGTTGTTGGCAAAAATCTGGTTGTTGAAAACCCTGGTGCCAAAACCCGGCTTGGGTAAATTCGGCATGTTAAACACCAGGACACCGCCGGTGTTGTTGGTCGCGATGTTGTCGTAGACATCTGCGTTAGTCGTGTTTTCAATCTCGATTCCAGCCACGTTGTACTCGGCCCTGGAGCGCCTGACAATGACCTGGTCTGACTGCCCGACATAAATGCCGGCGTCTGATGCGGCTATCGCCACACTGTTTTCGATCAGCACATTCCTGCATTGAACGGGATAAAGGCCGTATGCACCGTTATCGGTGTCCGGTCCGTTCGTCCACTCTGTTCGCACGCCGTCAATAATGAGATTCTCACATTCGTTAATCTTGATCGCGTCTCCGACGGTGTCTTCAACGGCAAAGTCAGCGAGGGTGATGTTACTGGCGATGATCATCAGGCCCTCTGAGCCCTGTATCTGATCCTTGAAGCTGAGAATGCTCTTATCCATCCCCACACCTTTTATGGTGACACCATCGACCTTTAGACTCAGCCCACGCGTAATAGCGTGAACACCCTCAGGAATCGTGATGACATCCCCGGGTTTCGCTGTGATCAGTTGCTCCTGCAACTTTTTTTGATAGTCGTTACCTGCTGCCTTGCCTAACTGGATCGGGTCCTCTGCACAACTCACCAGCAGCAGCAGGAATGTCAGCGTGATGCTTTTGATCATTGTCGTTACCAATGTCATCTCAAGTTTCAGAGAATAACCCAGCAGGAGATTGAATCCCATTGGAGTTGGCGTAACCAGTGTCCTGGACCGTCAGCTTTTGCCCAGTGATAGGCGTTGCCGCAGAGCGCTGCTGCCAGTGCGCTTTTCCAGGAATTCTCTCAGCGTCGCTAGTTGGGCACTGATTTTGTAGGGGAGAGCGAGCATCGCTGGTGTCGCGACCAGCGTCAGCAACGCAGCGAAGGCCATACCAGAGACGATTGCCTGAGATAAAGGTACCCACATCGATGAAAGCTGGCTGCCGAACGTAATGTTGCGGTTAATCAGGTCGATACTGAAATTCAGTGCCAGCGGGAGCAAACCAAAAATCGTTGTCAGCGTTGTTAAGATGACAGGTCTCAGACGCTGTGCGCCCGTGCGCGTGATCAACGTGACATAGTCGAGATCGGGGTGTTTTCGCCGCACGTGATTAAAGGTGTCGATCAAGACGATATTGTTATTGACGACAATACCGGCGAGCGCCACGATCCCGATGCCTGTTAACAGTGAACTGAAGGGGCGATCCGTAACCAGCAGACCCATAAGCACGCCTGCGGTCGACATTACGACCGCGAACAGAATCAGAAGCGCCTGATACAGGCTGTTGAACTGAGTGACCAGCAACACAAACATCAGGAGCAGAGACAGGCCGAAGGCGACCGCCGTGAATGCCTGTGATTCCTGTTGTTCTTCGTTCGCCCCGCGAAACGTGATGGCAACCCGCTGATCGAACTCCTGGGTTTCAAGCCATTTTTCTAACTCTTTGACCATGTCGTCGGCCAGGAAATCCGGTGCGACGCCGGCACGGAGGTTCTTGACCGGAATGCCGTCGACACGCTGGATCGTATCGACGTTGCGCACGGCTTCCCGCTGGACGAAGTTTGAAATCGGTACGAGCCCCTCCCGGGTCAGTATTTTCAACTGATCGAGCGCTTCAATTCCACGGTCTTTCTCTGGATAACGCACCCGGATGTCGACTGCATCATCGGCACGATCGGGTCTGTATTCCCCGATTTTCACACCGTTGGTAATCAACTGGACAGCCACGCCGACCGTGGTGACATCAGCGCCATATAACGCTGCCTGAGCCCGATCCACAGCCAGTTTCCATTCCAGGCCAGGCAGTGCCCTTGTATCGTCTATTTCGCGAATGCCTTCTAGTGACTCCATGTATTCTCGGACACGCTTGACCGCCGGGTCCAATAGCTCCTTCGAATACGAAGCAAACTGAATCCTGATCGGTTTGCCCTGGTTGGGGCCGTTCTGAAACTCCTCAACTTCGACAGAAAACCCTGAGAGGCTCCTCGTTCGCTCCCGTATCTCTTCGAATACCTGTTTGCCAGAGACCTCCCGCAGATTTTCAGGAATCAGCTCGATAAACATGTAGCCGATATTGTCAGACGAACCTCGAGAGGGACCACCCGGCGTGACCGTACGCAGGTTGATGTGCTTGATGCCGTCGATATCCACAACGATTCGTTCGACTTCCGCGACCAGATCGTTGATCTCGCTGGAAGAGATATTGCCGCGTGCCTTGACGCGCAACATGCCGAAATGAGGGTCGGAGTCAGAGAAAAAAATCACTCCCCGGCCAAAATTACTGTAGGCGACGAAACTCGAAACCAGAATGGCAACCGTGGCGATAAACGTCAGCCATGCATGTCGGCTGGTGAACGCTAGAAGCCTGGCATAGGCGCCAGTGAGACCACCGAGCGTGCGAGGATCACCGTTCTCCATGATGTCGAGGTTGTTCTTGAAGTCCTGCTGACCTTTAACTGCCTTACCAAACACCGCACCGAGGGCCGGCCCGAAAATAAGTGCATAAAGCAGGCTGCCTGTGAGCACAGTAAAGACAGTCACAGGCAAGTAGCGCATGAACTTGCCTACCATGCCCGGCCAGAACATCAAAGGCAGGAAGGCTGCGAGCGTCGTTGCGACAGACGCCACAACGGGCCAGAACATGCGTTTAGCAGCATCGGCGTACGCCTGCTGGC
>CAXPUI010000246.1:0-2538 GCA_964220205.1 Candidatus Allofontibacter communis
TGATGAGGAACTTGATGCACTGGCAGAGACTGGTGGCGTACTCGGCATCGTCACTGTACCTTTCTTTCTGTCTGGTGAAGAGAACCCAACCATCGAGGTGGTACTGGATCATATCGACTATATCGCAGGCCGGATCGGCCCGGACCATATAGGCATAGGTACCGACTGGCCCATGCAGGCGCCGGAAGACATTGTTGAAGCAACACTCGGTGGTATGGTCGAGGAAATTGGCTTCCGGGAGGAAGACAATATATCAACGACCAAGACCCTCAAGGGATTTGAAGACTATCGGGATATGCGCAACATCACCCGAGGCCTGGTGGCCAGGGGGTATGATGACGACCAAGTTAAGGGGATCCTGGGCGAGAATTTCATGCGTTGCCACGCTGCCGTCTGCGACTAGGAGTACATGACATGGATCAGCAACAGCTGAGAGAACTAATCAAGACAGGACTTCAGGAAACCAATAATGCGGCCGGTGGCCAGGTGGCCTACCTGGCAGACGATGAAATCATGAGCGCTGCAGGTGGTATCGCCAACATGACTGGCAACCTGCCAGTTGTAGATGAGACCCTGTTCCAGATCGGTTCAACCACCAAGATCTACAACGCGGTTCTGCTGATGCAGCTCGTCGAACAGGGTGACGTCGACCTTGATACCCCGGTTGCAGAATACCTGGATATCCGGATATCACCGGATAACCGTCAGAATGACATTACGCCGCGACAACTACTGTCCATGTCCAGTGGCATCGACAATGGCCCCTATCATGACACGGGTCGCAACGATGATTGTGTCGAGAAACTACTTGAGTGCCTGGCCGACATCCCGATGATTCATGAACCAGGAAAGGGCTACGGGTATACCAACTGCTCAAGCGACATGGCGGGACGTATCACCGAAGTAATACGCGGCAAGTCATGGGACGATGTACTGTTGGAGCAGGTCATTAAGCCCATGAGCCTGACACAGACTGATTCTCTTTACGAACGACTGGTCTGCCACCCGCTTGCCGTGGGTCACACTGGCACAAGGGACAAGCCGGAACTGCTGCCCTTCTGGGGCCTGTACCGGGGGCACGCACCTGCAGGTTCAACGGTATGCGCCAGTGCATCTGACATGGTGCGTTTTGGCAGCCTGTTCCTCAACAGGGTCGACGGAGTACTGGGCGCAGACACCATCAAGCTGATGATGGAAAAGCAGGTCGATACACCGACAAAATTCATGGCCCATGGCTGGTGCCTGGGTCCTTACTATAAGGTCTGGGACGGTGTTGAGATCTGGGGCCACAGCGGAACCAACCTGGGTGGGTCTTCCACCCTGCTCTGGATCCCGGAAAAAGATGCCGCAGTTGCGGTCACCTCCAATCACGCAACACAGGGTTACCCTCTCGCAGCATTCTGTTTCAGGGAAATCCTCGGCGAGTTCGGCAGTGAAATGCATGCAAAGTTTGAACCCGTCGCTTCGGATGAAAACATCAGCAAGCATGTAGGCCAGTACCAGGCTCACCAGGTGACAATCGACATTACACAGGGCGACGACGAAACCCTACACGCAAAAAAGACGACGCGGCAGTTTAATGAAACTGTTATCGAGTCAGACCTGAAACCCCTGGGTAACGGTCGCTTCCTTGTACTCGACCCCGTCTTTTCCGGCAACCGTGACTGGGACGTGGCCTTCTGGGATGATTGCCTGACCGATGGTGTGTTTACCCTGAAGAAAGCCTGAATGCGTGAAACATCCGATGTCCGCATCGCCCGCTCACAACCGCTGGTTACACCAAGGGAGTTGTCGGGCGAGTTCCCGATAGATGAAAACACCAGTGAATTCGTCTGGCAGTCACGTCGCCGGATAGAAGCCATTGTTTCCGGTGAAGACAAGCGACTGCTTTGTATCGTTGGTCCCTGTTCAGTTCACGACCCTGCCGCCCTGCTGGAGTTTGCTGAGGCATTCAAGTCAGGCACCGCGGATATGCAGGATGCGATCCTGCCGGTGCTGCGGGTTTACTTTGAAAAACCGAGATCTGTTATCGGCTGGAAGGGACTTATTAACGACCCGGACCTGGATGGCAGCTTCCATATCTCAAAAGGGCTGAGGCTCGCTCGCGAACTGCTGGTCAAAGTTGCTGAACTGGAGCTACCAGCGGCAACCGAATTCCTCGATACGACTTTTGGCCAGTATTACGCAGACCTGATCAGCTTTGGTGAGATTGGTGCCCGCACCGTTGAGAGCCAGATCCACCGCGAACTGGCCTCGGGTCTTTCCATGCCTGTTGGCTTCAAGAATGCGACAAGCGGTGATATTGGTGTTGCCATCGATGCTATTAGAAGGGGGATAAGAAGAATAAACCACGTTTTCCTGCAGGTTTCCAAGTACCTGTTTCAGAAAAGCGCTCCTTATCCTGAAAGTTGTCGGGAAAATCCCTGCAATTCATGGCTTTCAACGAATATCAAACCATCGGGTTCAGGCCTGGACTGTGACTTCTCGTAAGCAGGCCGAGCATCCCCCCACCAACCATAGGCTGATGTCAGAAAAGTG
>CAXPUI010000247.1:0-4873 GCA_964220205.1 Candidatus Allofontibacter communis
GCTGGCCGTCGCGCTGGGTACGGGCATGGCGCTGAATGTGGTAGGGCTTCTGGGTTTTGATCCGTCCGGTGATCTTAGCGCGAGCACGGACATCGGCATTCTGTCGCTCCGTCTTGTCTATTGCTGCGGTCCTATATTTTTCTACACTATTGCCCTGTTTTACCTCTGGTCATACCCGCTGACGCCTGCGCGACATGAAAGACTGCGCCAGCGTATCGCCCGCAAACAAGCCCGGTTACAGGGATCGGATTAGCCAAGAGAACAGATTGCTTTGTTGCTGGATAGTGCGTTGTTAGATCCGGCGCTCCATGATCTGGCGCGCGTCGGACCAGAGTTCACTGACGATTTCCGCAGCCGGCTGTACTGACCTGACTAAGCCGACACCCTGACCAGCCCACATGGACATGGCTTCGACGTCCCCGGTTGTTGTTGAATCCGGTGTGTGGGACATATAGCGCAGAATGTCGCGGCCTGGGACCTTGCCTATAACCTGCCTTTCCCCCGGACGCTGCCCACTCTCAGGTCTGTCAGCAGCCAACCAGTCGTGTACCGTACTGTTCGTCAAGACACGGTGTGGGGCATTACGCCAACCGATATCAAAGAGGTCGTGGACGTAAGTGGTATCGCTCTCGTCTGCAACTATCAGCCGAGCGCGATACTCGGGGTGTATGTTGGCTTCGTCAGCGGCGAGAAAGCGTGTGCCGATCCACGCACCTCCAGCACCCAGGCAAAGGGCTGCTGCAATCCCCCGACCATCTGAGATTCCCCCGGCTGCGACGACCGGTAAATCACCAGCAAGATCAACGATTGCAGGTACCAGGGCCATGGTTGCGACGTTACCGCGCACATGGCCCCCCGCTTCCCAGCCCTGGGCAACCAGGATGTCAACGCCACTGTCAGCAGCGCGTTTAGCCTCGTCGGACGTAGCGACTGTATGCATCACAGTCGCGCCTGCCGCTTTGGTTCGCTCAACCAGCTTTGAAGAATCCTGCCAGAAAAATGAAACCACGGGAGCGCCTTCTTCCAGACAGACGGCCAGTCTGTCCTCCTGTGGAAACTCCATGTTCAGATTGACAGCAAAAGGTTGACCGGTCAGTGAACGGGTTTCCCGGATCAGCGAACGGGTGGTTTCCAGGTCTGCGGTCCAGACTGGCAGGCTCCCGAGGCCTCCTGCATTACTGACTGCAGCTGCCAGCTCCGGCCCGGCGGCACCGCCCATGGGGGCCTGGACGATAGGAATAGAGATGTTCAATCGGTCTGTGAGGCTAGTGTGCATTTGTCGCTTGAGATATTCGATCGGATTAGTGTAAAACGTCGCCATTCATGAATCCATTTGATGATAAGGGAACAAATCGTGGATGAGTTAGCGCTGAGTTTTACCCTGGATAATTCCCGGCCGGTCGAATCGATCACGGAAGAAATGGTAAGCGCTTTTGAGCGTGATGGTGTGGTGATGCTGCGTGGCGCGCTGTCGCCGGAATGGTTGATGCTGGCAGAGATGGGTTTGATGCGGGTGCTGGGAGACTCGGGGGTAGTCAAACATCAGTTTTTTGTGGGTGAAGCAGGGGAGTTTCGGGAAACCATTCGCAACTTTGACAACGCTTTCGAGATCAGAAGGCTGCTCTTTGATTCACCCATTGCCTCTATCATGGGACGATTTATGCGATCGGAGAATGTCTGGTACTACTCTGATGAGTTCTTTATCAAGTCCTCCGGTGGTAGTGAGCGGACACCTTGGCACCAGGACACACCTTATTTCCCGGTAGCCGGGCGTCAGTTATCGTCGCTCTGGATTTCGCTTGATCCGCTGAGCAAGGAAGAGTGCCTTGAATTTGTTGTGGGTAGTCACAGGGAAACACTCTACGACGGTTTTAATCCTCAAAAGCCCGGAGACCCGACCAGTGGTTTTTATAACGAGGGCCTGCCGATCCTGCCGGACATCCAGGCGGATCGGGAGACATTTCCGATTGTTTCCTGGGAATTAGATCCCGGTGACGTGATTCTCTCCAGTCCGAGTACGATTCATGGTGGTGGGCCGACCCATCTTGACAGTCGTCGACGCGCCTTGGCCATCAGGACATTTGGTGACGACGTGGTCTACGCAGAAAGACCACGATCCCGGCAGACCGTGCCGCTTACTCCCGGGCTTAGTTCTCATTTGAAGCCCGGTGATCCGCTTCGCAGTCCCTGGTACCCGCCTTTGCGACCGGTGCCGCCTACAGAGGCTTACGGTGGTAGCGACACCCGTTGATCCCGGCTAGAGCGTGACGAAGGAACGTCAATGTTCCCCATGATTTGAGCAGGGTTCCGAATCGATGCTGTTTAACCTAGCCGTTAACCACCTCGTCCGGTAAACCCGCCGGCGCTTCGGCCAGTCGGGTGACCTTGCCCGGGAATCCCTTGAAGTGCGGGATGCCCTGCTCATGATCAAGCATTTCGGGATCATCCGGACACAGCACGGCGTCACTGCTGATAAAGGAGCCGGCAAGTTCAGCCTTGCCTCGCATCTCCGGATACCACCAGCCATGGGGGACCCGCACATGTTTTTCTTTCATTGAAGCCTGGACTGAGACCTTGGCAACTACCTCACCAGTGGGTGTTTCCAGCTTGGCCCAGTCACCATCTTCTATACCCTGGTCGGCAGCGTCCGTCGGATGCATGAAAAGGTGCGGAGTGGGGCAGCGATCTCGCAGTACCTTGACCTGTCTCTGGCCAGTCTGAAAAAACGGGTCTTCACGGACGCCGGTAAAGACGTAATAGGGGTATTCCTCGTCTACGGCAGGTCCTTCACGGTAGTAGGGTAGAGGGTCATAGCCCAGTTCTTCGAGAATACTGGATTTCAGTTCGACCTTTCCTGAAGGTGTGCCAAAACCGGTCTTTTCGTATTTCTTGAACTCAGGTGGATCCATGTGCATAAAGTGTTTGTCGGCAAACTCGTCGAAACTCATGCCGCTCGGTGTCAGTCGATAATCGAGTATTTCCTCCAGGTTATTCCAGGGGAAGAGATTCCCGAAGCCCATTCGGTGAGCGAGTTCCCGCCAGAACTCAAAGGTGCTGGACGCCTCTTCAGGCGGCTCAACGACTTTCTCAGAGAGGGTTAGACCCAGGCGCCAGTTCCAGCTGTCAGCGACATGGTTTCTTTCGCTGAAGACATCGCCTGGCAGGATGTAGTCTGCCAGCATGGCGGTAGGGGTCATGAAGATTTCGTGGGCGACAATCAGTTCCTGGTTCATCAGGCCCTTGAGAATCTGATGCTGGTTGGGATAGCTCATCAGAGAATTATTGCCGAGCGTGAAAAAAGCCTTTACCGGGTAAGGCTGCTCCGTTGCCATGGCACGAAAAGTTGCACTCGGGTTTGCCATGTAACAGCCCATCACTATATCGGCGTGTCGATTGCCATAGACTCGCTCTGTCGCATCGCTCAGCATTTCCTGGGCGCGGTAGGTATATGCCGGGTGCAGGTCTGAGCCCAGTTGCTTGGCTTTCTGCTCGTCGGCCAGCATGTCGTGATTGGCGATTACTGATTCTGAGATGTAATTCGGATTAAAGCCTCCAAGCAGTTCACCCCCGGGGACATCCAGGTTTCCGGTCAGGGCTCGCAGTATGCTGTGCAAACGTATTGCCGAGGTAGACGATACCTGCATATCCGTAATGGGTGTCCAGGGTATGCATGCACTCTCTGACTCGGCATAAAGCCGCGCAGCTTCAATGATCTGTGTTGCCGGTACCCCCGTGATCTCGGCGACTCGGGAGACAGGATACTCTGCGACGCGCTCACACAGCTCATCAAAGCCGATCGTGTGCTGAGCGACGAAGTCTTTGTCGTAGAGTTCTTCGTTGATGATGACATTCAGCCAACCGAGACACATGGCGGCGTCAGTACCGGCCCGCAGGCGGAGGTGCATATCGGCACCTTCTGCCTGATCAGACACTCGTGGATCCAGTACGATGAGTTTGGCGCCGTTAGCTTTGGCTGCGTTAATAGCGTTATAAATGGGTGTCCAGCTATGTTTCCGGGGGTTGTGACCAAACAACACAACACATTGGGAATTGGTGATGTCTGCGCCAACAAACCAGCCGTAGGTGAGCTTGTTGACAGCCGCCGTATTGCCGGCGCACAAGGACACGCCGGAAATGTAATTGGGTGTGCCAAGGGCATTCATGAAGCGGCGGTCAAGGCCATGAGTCGTTTGAGTGTTCCAGCCTGAAGTCGAGACCACCATTGATTCCGGGCCGTATTTGTTGACGATAACCTTCAGGCGGTCAGCAATCTCGTCCATCGCCTGCTCAAAGGATATTTCTTCCCATTGGTCGGCGCCACGTTCGCCAACGCGCTTCAGTGGTTTGGTAATGCGCTCGTCATGATTGTGGATGTGCGGCGCGGCGATGCCCTTGTAGCAGACATTCTTCGCCAGCGCGGGATTGTCATGTGCGTTCATCGCAACCAGCTTGCCGTTCTCAGTTTCGGGTCGTAACTGACAGCCGATATCGCAGATCGTGCAGACTGAATAATGGGTCTTAGTCGCTTCGCTCATTATATTACCTCGTCGATTTGTTTCACTGTCTTCAGGCGCTGGCCTGCGAGCACCTGATGATTGTTGTCCATACTCCCGCTAAATTGGGCGTAAATTTTCGGGTAGCAGCCTGGTTAGTAAGCTGTATTGATGCACGTTTTTACGGTCATTTCAACGCCAGGATTTTCACCTGCTGGGCCCCGATCTATGATGGAGGTTGGTGATCAGAATGCTGGCTAAAGCCTCGCCTAGTCTTTATGATGTGAGGTGGGAAGAGCGTTTTTCTGAAAGAAATGAGTGTCACTTTCCTACCCTCCCAATCTAGCTGAAGTCTCTCGAAGACGGTAGTTGTAAGCAGT
>CAXPUI010000248.1:0-6787 GCA_964220205.1 Candidatus Allofontibacter communis
AAGCATGCGGACCATGAACACTACTCAACCTGGAGCTTTGAATCCGACTTCGCCGTTTCACCAGGCGGGCTCAAGCAGTTTGTTTCTGAAATACCCGCAACCGTTATCAGGGCGAAGGGTATCGCGAGACTCAATGACGACTGCCATCAGTTGTTACAGGTAGTTGGTCAGCGCAAGACTCTCGAACCGATCGTCACGGACCAGCTCACCACGCAGCTCGTTGCCATCGGCCTGTCCAGAGAATTCGATATCGACCAGCTGGAGCAACTGGCAGACACTTATCTCAGGGCTTCACCCGACAGATAGCAGAGGGACTCTGTCCTGCCCTTCGGCAACCTGTTTTCAGCTCACTGAAAAGACTTCACCCTGGAACACCGTGGCCTGGATTTTTGCATCCCGCAGGGCGCTGGCACCTTCTGTCAGCGGGTCGCGATCGATGACTGTGAAGTCAGCTCGCTTGCCTGCACGGATACTCCCCACTTCATCTGCCATACCAATCACATGGGCAGCATCGATTGTAATAGCCTTGAGAGCCTCATAAACAGTCAGGGCCTCCGCCGCGCCGGCGACATTGCCCGCGGCGTTTTCCCGCGTACAGGCAACCCAGGCATTGCGAAGCGGTGTCGCTGGCGCCATGGGAAAATCTGAATGGATAGCGGTCTTGATGCCTGCCGCAACACAACTCCCGAGTCGGGACATGGTGTAAGCCCGTTCGTAACCAACGCCGTGGGTCGCATAGCGTTCGCTCAACTCGTAAAGATAATAGACATTAGCGGACACATGCCCACCCAGCGACGCAATCCTGCTCACCTGCTCCGGCGTTGAAAAGCCAAAATGTTCTATGGTGAAACCATGATTGAATCGGGGCTTTTCCTGCTGCATTTTATCCAGGGTACTGACCGCCAGCTCAAGACCAAGATCGCCAGTACAGTGCACATGGATAGCAAATCCTGCTTGCCAGTAGTGCCGGGCGGTTGCTTCAAATTCCTCGGGCGTCATCAGCCACTCACCATGATGCCCATCGAGGTAACCCGGCTCATGCAACATCGCCAATTGTGAGAAAAAAGCACCATCAGTGAACATCTTGATTCTACGACTGTGACGGGTCCGTTCGGTATCCGTACCCTGCAGTGAATTAATGTGTGCAATCGCGGCTTCATGGCTGCCGAACGTGGCTCTCGCAATCGCTGCGTGGGGAACACCCTGGACCCGGAAGGGAACCTCAACCTGATCGAGGATTCTGGCAGCCAGATCTCGCTCCATGTCATAACTGAAAAGCCCTACCGCCATATCACCGACTGTTGTATGACCACCGGCATGGACAATTCGTTTCAACCGATCGAGGCCTTCCTCTATCCACTCCTCCGACATAATGATGCTGTTAAGGTATTTGATCGCAAAACTGAGGCCGGTCTCATAGAACCGCCCATTCTCATAGTCGATCTGGGGATGTTGCCCGATTTGTTCCTCGGTAACGCCCAGTTGCATCATCATCGCGGTATTCAGATATACCTCGTGGAAAGAACGATGCCAGACAACCATCGGGCGCTCACCCGCTATATCGTCCATCAGGTCACGACTCATCTCACCATGCCAGGAACCATGGTAACCCCAGGTGAAGAAAGGTTTATCCAGCGGAGTTTCTGCTTCAAGTTCGCGCAAGCGACTGATGTAACCCTGCGGATCGGTTGTCGCCGGGACTGAGCGATCAGGGAGTTGCCACTCCATCGCTGTCACAAACTGCATCGGCAGGAGCACAGCGGCCATGACCGGGTGCAGATGAGGATCGATCAGTCCGGGCAACAGGACCTGATCACCCAAGTCATGCACCTGATGCTCATCATCAGCCAGCCAGGGCTGCAGGGACTGGAGCGTACCCACTTCAAGAATACGACCATCTCGCACCGCAACGGCATTACCCTCAGGCCAGGATGGATTCATCGTAATCACTTTTGAGGCCTTAAAGATCGTAATCGTCATGACTCATCACCTTGGACTAAAATCTGCTTAAATGAAGATGCTTACCTTAGCCCAGTAGAGCAATGTCTGACTACGAATTAAAAAAGACCAGGTATGCCGGCATGATGACCCTGTACGGCAGGAAAACAGTGCTGGAAATCCTCCGGGACAATTCTCTGAACATTTATCGTCTCCACCTTGCCAGCTCTAACAGGCACTCAGACACTGTCAGTGAGATTGAGACCCTGGCAAAGGACCGAGGTCTTGAGATCAGTTATCACGAAAAGTCAGCGCTATCCCGAATTTCCAAGAATGGTCGACAGGATCAAGGGGTCGCTATCGATATTGAACCTGACACCTACCAGGACATCAGCAACGTCATTCATTCCCAAGGCGACCTGATTGGCCTGGATAACATCACGAATCCGCAGAACCTCGGTATGCTGATCCGGTCAGTGGCGGCATCTCCGCTAAGCGGATTGTTGCTGCCCAAAAAAGGCTGCGCCAGGATTGATCCCCTGGTTCATAAGGCAAGCGCAGGAACACTGTTCAAGGCCGATATCTATCACACAGCAACCCTGGAACATGGCCTGAAGTTCCTGAAGTCGGCAAATTTTGATATTGTCGCCTTGACAGGAACAGCCGAGACACAGCTCACCGACTTACCAAAAACACCCGGTAGGCGACGTATATTCCTGCTGGGCAACGAATCTACGGGTTTGCGCGAGAACATCAGGCGTAGCTGCGACATGGAAGTCCGTATTCCCATGGCGAATGGGGTGGAATCGATCAACGTCGCAGCAGCTGCGACTCTGGTCGCATTTCGAGAGCTGTTCAGCTAGCCTTAAACGCAATAAGAGCCACTGCCAGCACCTATGACCAATATTCCAACATCCTGGGCCGTGAAACGCCTGTCTGGCGCTCTCGGTGCTGAAATACGAGGCCCCGACATCAGCAATGTTACTGATGCAGATATCGATGCCCTCAAAGCCCTGCTCCATGAGCACCTCGTCATATTTTTACCCGACCAGACACCCACAGCCAGTGCCCACATCGAGTTTGGTCGTCACTTCGGCCATCTGGAAGGGCATCCCAACCTGGGTAACGATAGCAACCTGCCGCCTGAAATCTTCGAACTTCGCGCGACCAGGGGTGGAGTTGCCGACGAATGGCATACCGATCTCACATTCCAGGAACAGCCTGCGCTCATGTCGATTCTGCACATGATCGACTGTCCTGATAACGGAGGCGATACAATCTGGGCTTCACTGTATGCGGCTTACGAGGAACTTTCCGAGCCCATGCAGACCCTTTGTGATGGTCTGACCGCACTGCATGACGCCCTGCCCCACAATCATCCCGAACAGATGACCACCCATCCAGTCGTTAGAATTCACCCGGTCACTGGTCGCAAAGTACTTTACGTCAACGAGCACTTCACCCGGCGAATCGTAGAGATGAACGCAACAGAGAGTGAGGCCTTGTTGAACTACCTGACAAAATGGGTGAGCAACCCAAGGTTTACCGTCCGCTACACCTGGCAACCAGGCACGATCGCTATCTGGGACAACCGGTGTACGCAGCACTTCGTCCTGAACGACTTTGTAGGCGAACGTGTTATTCAGAGAGTCACCGTTGTCGGTGACCAGGTAGAACCGGCAGAACCGCCCAGATGGCAGCCCTATATCCGTCCGGGCAGACTATCTGCGACCAGCCGACATGATCGTCAGCTATACATGTATTTGAAATCTCAAGGCCTAATGGAGAGCGAGTTGTGACCAAACCTCTCGATGACATCACCGTCATAGAAATCGACAACTGGATGGCTGCGCCCAGCGCGGCGGCCATCCTCGCAGACTTTGGCGCACGGGTTATCAAGATTGAACCCCTGTCTGGTGATCCCATGCGCAATATGAGCCGTCGCCCCAAGGTTGACGATCCGATTGCTGATCATGATTTTCAGTTCGACGTGGACAACCGGGGAAAAGAATCCATTCTCCTGGATCTGACCAACCCCAGAGCCATCAAAATCGTGAGAAAACTCTGCCAGAGTGCCGATGTCTTTCTCTGCAATCTGCTGAAAGCCCGACAGGAGAAATTTGGCCTCGACCCGGATTCCCTGAGATCCGCTAATCCTAAGCTGGTCCACGCGACGTTAACGGGATATGGCACCGAGGGACCAGAAGCCTGGCGACCTGGATACGACGTGACTGCATTCTTCGGTCGCTCCGGTCTTCTTGATGCAGTTCGCGAAGGTGATGATGGGGTCCCTGCAAGGCCGGCAACAGCCCAGGGTGACCATACGACGGGACTCGCTTTGCTGGGAGGTATTCTTGCAGCATTACGCCTGGTAGATCGCACCGGGGACTTCCAGGTTATTGAGACTTCGTTACTGGAGACGGCAGTCTGGACCCAGGCAACTGATTATGCGGCGACCCTGGTTGACCGGGCGCCGTTCCGGAAACGGCATCGATACAATGTCCTGACGGCAACGGCTAATCGATACCCATGCCAAGACGGCAAGTGGATGGTTCTCAATATGCCCGAACCCAAGTGGTGGGGGCCTTTCTGCGAAGCACTGGGTAAACCCGAGTGGCAGGATGACGAAAGATTTGCCACCCCAAGGGACAGATATCAGAACATGGATATCATCGTCAGGCTGGTTGATGACGTCATGCTTGAAAAAAGCCTGGAAGAATGGGGCCGGATCTTTGACGCGCACGGGGTCATCTGGGCGCCAGTCCAAGGCATACATGAAGTGACCTCGGACCCGCAGGCTGAGGCCCTGGAATTGTTTCCTCCCCTGCGCGCCGACCAGGGGGACTATCGGACCGTCAGAGCGCCAATCAACTTTCACACCGCAGACACCTTACCGGAACGCTGCTCACCCAAACTGGGTGAACAGACAATTCAGATCCTGACAGAGCTCGGTTTTTCGGAGCAGGAAATGGAACAGCTGAAAGCGGACCAGATTACGACCTACTGAATCTGCGCTCGCAATACAGATCTGAACTCCTGGCTTAGTCTAGATACCGTTTGCGTCGCAATAGTTCTTCCAGTAGGCAAACTCATCTGCCAGCTCTTGCGCTCTTTTCTGGACTGGAACCTGGAATTCCTCATGCGACAGGATGTAAAAGCGACCATTCTGGACCGCGTGCAGAACCATATCCCCTATGTCTCCTGGCTGCATGACACGCAAGTCTACGGGTGCAGTCCCTTCGCGCTGCACCATGGCCGGTGCGGTTGAGCCGCCATACTGATCAGGCCTGTTACGCTCGGACTCACCGATACGTGTTTCGACGACACCCGGACAAAGCACCGATACACCAATACCATCGGCAGCCAGATCAAGGCGCAAGGATTCGGAGAGCCCGACAACAGCAAACTTACCGGCACAGTAAACACCCAATCCCTGCATACCATACTGACCGGCTATCGACGCTGTGTTAACGAAGTGTCCACCTTCACCGTGGGATTTCATGTCATTGACAAAGGTCACTACGCCGTTAATCACCCCATCGACGTTGACCTTCATGACCCAGTCCCAGTCCTGGTAAGTCATATCGGCGAGGTTCCCGTTTCGGGCCACCCCGGCGTTGTTGCACACGACATGCACTTTACCGAATGCCGCCAGAGTCTCTTCGCGCGCCTTGGCCATCGCGTCCCGATCAGTCACGTCCACCTGCATACAGATTACCTCTGCGTTGGTATCCGCAAACAGAATGCGTGCTTGCTCAAGCGCTGCTTCTTCAACATCAGCAATGACGACTTTCATACCCGCTGCAGTGAATGACTGCACCATGGCCAGCCCCAGACCGCTGGCCCCTCCTGTAACGAAGGCGACCTTACCTGCGATATTTTCCATCGTTAATCATCCCGGTAAAAAATATCAGTATAAAATCAATCGGGGCAAAAAATCATTGAATAGCGGACAACGCTCTATGGGAGTGTCCTATCTATGGGAGTGCTATGTATGGGAGTGTCCTGGATGAACGTTCTGTGCGTCAGTGGTGATGGC
Source organism: Candidatus Allofontibacter communis (assembly GCA_964220205.1). Classification (GTDB taxonomy): domain Bacteria; phylum Pseudomonadota; class Gammaproteobacteria; order Pseudomonadales; family Azotimanducaceae; genus UBA9659. Next base: position 5,978 of record CAXPUI010000248.1, read on the forward strand.
CCGCAGACGGGTCCCAGCCATGGCTGTGGCGATGACTAATTTCTTCATCGGTCGCCGCACGGATATCGATGATCTCGACGTCGAATGTCAGGGTTATTCCAGCCAGGGGATGATTGGTATCAACATCCACATTGAATTTACCAACTTTGACAATGATCACCTCTCTAGGTCCGTCTGAGGTATTCACTTTTACTACCATACCCGGACGGTATCGTTTCGATCGGGTCAACAGGTGTTTAATGGGGACCCGCTGCTGGGCATCGGCTAAACGAAGGCCATAGGCCTGCTCGGGCGGCAACGTGACGTCAAACTTATCCCCCGGCTCTCTGCCTTCGAGAGCCTCTTCCAGCTTCGGTAAAAGGTTTCGATAACCACCATGAAGATAAACCATCGGCTCATCACCATGGCTGTTTTCGATTTCTTCTCCGGATTCATTCCGCAAAACGTAGTGAAAAGCGACAACTTTATCTTTTGCTATCATGGCCGCGCATACCTGTAGTTATCTGTAGTTATTCATCGTGACTCAGACCTAATCATCGGTCGAAACCGCGTTAACCAGTATACGCGCATCCTGCTTTCAATTGTGATGACAAGACACCCCGTCATTTGCGTGCCAGGCCGTTGGCCGGGGAAGCTATTCACTGACCACCCGACGCAGAACGAGTCCTCCCGGAAACGCCTTAGTTGCTGCGATCTGTGATCTGTTATCTTTTAGTGTTTTTTCACCCTGTGACTTCGGGTCTTGAATCCGCAGTCACACTTATTTATATTACTGTATATATATACAGTAATATGACTATCAAGATCGCG
>CAXPUI010000249.1:0-2412 GCA_964220205.1 Candidatus Allofontibacter communis
TGAGCAGCCGAAGTGGTTGATAGAAAACCTGAGATGCAGCTCCTGTAACCCTTGAGTGAACCTGGCGGCCTGCTTGATGTAGGAAGTTGCGTCGTTCTCATGCAATTGCAAAGTGATTGCATCACTGGGCAGTCGCGCAGCTTTCAACGCCACGCTCATCCAGGGCAGGAACTCGTCGTCAGCGAGGGTCGTATGACTGAGATTGATAAAGAGTCGGCCCTCGCCGCCATTTTCGCGTTGTTCGGCCAGCTGCTTGACTGCCTGCAGGACGACCCAGCGATCAATCTTGCTGAGCAGCCCGGCGTCTTCTGCGGCGGGCAGGAATTGACCGGGTTTTAACAGGTTGCCTTCCGCATCAGGCAAGCGCAGCAGTACCTCGAACTGCTCCTCGTCGTCACCTTGCAAACTGACGATGGGCTGGTAGAGCAATTTGAATTCGCTGGCCGTCAGTGCGTGATTGATCAGGTCCTTGATAGCGTCGGTAGAAACTGACTGTCCTTCCTCTCCCACGGTAATCTTTGCGGGTTCGTAGAAGGTCCAGGCATTGCCGTCTTCAACCGATTCAGATGCCTTGTGCGCTCTGGACACGGCTTCTTCTGCGGTGGAGGTATTCTCGCCGATCATGGAAATGCCGATACTTATCGTCGTGTCATAACTTTTACCGGAGACTTCCGACATGTGTCCTTCCACCAGCGCGCGCACGGTCTCTGCCAGTTCTTCAGCTGCGCTCTTGTCATTGCCTGGTATCAGCACGGTGAAGACGTCGTCGCCGAACCGCGCCATCATGTAGTTACTGTCGACAGCGCCCCGGATCACGGAGGCGATATCTCCCAGTACCAGGTCAGCATTGGAGATGCCGGCTTCGGAGCGGATGCGGGAGAAGTGATCGATCGAAATGTACAACAGGATTGCTGTCTGCTTGCCTTCGCTGGCAGCATCAACAGTTTGTTCCAGCTGCTCAGTAAAGTATTGCCGGTTGAACAGGCCTGTGAGCAGATCCTGGCTGGAAATTTCTTTGATCCGGTCTTCCAGGGCTGAGTCGTCGACCAGCAACTTGAAGATGACCTGGGTGCAGGCTTCACCATCATAAGCGGCATTGGACATCATCATGGTTGTCAGGATGGTGGAGCCGTCGCTGTCAACGCAGCTGATCTCGGTCTCGCTGGCCTCATGCTCATCAAAAGACTTCAGGAACGTCTTAAACTTGGTCTGATCTTCAGCGGCTATCAGGTCGATAATGGGAATGCCTGCGTATTCATCAACGTCGCCGTAACCAAAAAGCTCAGCGTAAGCCCGGTTAGCATAGATATGCATGCCCTCGTGGACGTAGGCGATAGCGGTGGTGGACGAGTCCAGCAGCAGGTTGTTGCGCCGGTCCGTCTCTCGCACTTCAACCTCAGCCTTGCGGCGCAGGCGGCGGTTTTCGAGATTCTTCAGCTCCCGATCGATGATAAGCACCAGTCTCTCATCATCATCATCCAGCGCGACATCGGCTGCGCCCTGTTTCAAGCCCGCGGTGATTGAAGAGTGTTCGCGGTCGTTGGCCAACAGGATGACAGGAACGTCCTTGTCCATCGTCTGGAGCTGCGAGAGCAGTGCCTCAGCTGTAAACCCACTGGCTTCAGGTGAGGCGAGGATCAGGTCCCAGGGTTGTCCGGATACCTTTTCGATGAAGTCACCTGCAGATTCGAGCTGATGAGCGCGGGTTGCCCTGCCTGCTGTTCGCAGCAGCACCATCAGCTCTTCGGCCCGGTTCTGGGACTCCTCCAGAATCAGGAGGCGAATAGGTTCCTGATCGCTCATCATTACCTCGTTATGTGCTGTTTCACTATAACACATGGCCATTGCGGTAGTGTGTGCTTTGGTCGACTGCGATAGCGTCCCCACCCTGCAATCTTGCAGCGCTTGGGGTTATTATTGGTCTCCCGCGAAATGAAGGACTCATGGATCAATGGCGAGCTACTCAACCAACGAATTCAAATCCGGTCTTAAGGTGATGCTTGAGGGTGACCCCTGCAGCATCGTTGAGAATGAGTTCGTCAAACCCGGCAAGGGGCAGGCCTTTAACCGGGTCAAACTGAAGAACCTGAAAACCGGTCGAGTCTGGGAAAGGACCTTCAAGTCTGGCGAGTCTATCGAGTCCGCTGACGTGATGGAACACGATATGGAGTACCTTTACACCGACGGGGAGTACTGGCATTTCATGAAAACTGATGGCAGTTATGAACAGCTTGGGGCAGATAAGGCGGCGGTTGAAGATTCCATCCCCTGGCTCAAAGAAACAGAGAAAGTCACAGTGACGCTGTGGAATGAAGTGCCGATTGCCGTGACGCCACCCAATTTCGTTGAGCTGGAAATTACCGAAACGGATCCCGGATTGAAAGGTGACACCGCTCAGGGTGGCAGTAAACC
>CAXPUI010000250.1:0-2790 GCA_964220205.1 Candidatus Allofontibacter communis
AGATATTACCTGCGCGTCGACTGCTGACGAAAACTACGCCGTCCGGACTGAGTGCCAGCTGCCTCGGATTAATGACCTCGGCCCAGACGGTCATGTTGTACCCTGCTGGCAGATTCAGTTTGTCCAGCGGCAGCTCGTGACCGTAAGCTGGTAAGCGGAAGATGACAAGACAAAAGGTTAGCCAACATAGTAAAGGCGTGGAGGGCGGTGCTAAAATCATACAGCGCTTGTTTCTGACAAATTCACCTCTAGCTTATGTTGAATGACGCCCTCAAGGAAGTGATTCAGACTGCCTATACTGAACTTCTTGAGCAACAGAACTTCCGACCGCGTCATTGCCAGAAAAACATGAGTGCGGAGATCGCCCGCACGCTTGCTCCGGTCAATGAAGAGCCGAACCGGATCTGCGTGGTGGAGGCCGGTACAGGGACGGGTAAGACCATTGCCTACGCGCTGGCAGCCATTCCGATAGCCAGGCACCTTAAGAAGAAAGTCGTGGTTGCGACGGCGACGGTTGCGCTTCAGGAGCAGATTGTCTACCAGGATCTGCCGGCGATCAGACAGCACTCGGGGCTGGATTGCTCCTTTGCTTTAGCGAAGGGACGACGACGTTACCTGTGCTTATCACGGCTTGATCTGGCGCTGCAGGAATCCGGCGCGACCAGTCAGTCGCTGGCATTGTTTGATGAGGCGACTGATGACGGTGATTTTGGTCAGCTTTTCCAGGAGATGATCGATCGATTAGGCAAAGGAGAGTGGGATGGTGACAAGGATAACTGGCCGGAGGAACTGGATAATTCGGCCTGGTCAAGGGTCAGTACAGATCATGCCCAATGTACCCAGCGCCAGTGTAGTCACTATGACAACTGTTACTTTTATCGGTCTCGAGAGAGTATTCATCGGGTCGACTGCATTGTGACGAATCAGGACCTGGTGCTGGCCGACCTGATGATGGGTGGTGGTGCGGTCTTACCTGATCCGGAAGAGACCATATATATATTCGATGAATGCCACCATCTGCCGGACAAGGCCGGCAATCACTTTTCCCATGGGTTGACACTTTATTCGAACCGGAGCTGGCTGCTGCAACTGCCGACCATGCTGGACATGGTGAAGAAAGATATTCCCGGTGTTTCGGGGGATCAGGTGACAACACTGCAGAATCAGGTCGATCACACGGTGCAGTTGCTGGATGCTGCTGCGGCTGAAATGATGCCGCTACGGGATAATGCTGATGCCGTCGATGACGGCTGGCGGCGGCGGTTTGAGCATGGCCGAGTCCCTGCGAACCTCTCGCAGGTAGCCGCGCCATTGGCGGACGCCACATCCAGGCTGGCCGGAATAGTAGAACGTTTGCAGTCTGCCATTGAAAATCACCTCGAGAGTGCCGCCGGCGCGGAGCGCGAGTCTGCAGAGCACTGGCTTGCTGTCGTCTCGGCAACGGTAGAGCGTATATTGTCGGCAGCGGCGTTGTGGCAGAACTACGCGGCCAGCGACCATGACCCGCCTCATGCGAGATGGATCCGCTTCACGGCAGGTGGTCAGATGGAGGGGATGGAGATACAGCTTGCCAGTCATCCGGTTTCTGTGGCGGAAGAGCTCTCAGAGCGTCTCTGGAGTCGCTGCGCGGGAGCGGTGCTGACGTCTGCAACCGTGTCCGTAGGTGGAGACTTTTCGATCTATCAATCGAAAACCGGCATTAGTGCAGACCAGTCCTTTCTGAGCCTGCCCAGCCCGTTTCGCTTCCAGGAACAGGCCGTATTAAAAGTTCCCCCGATGGACAGCGATCCTGGAGATGCCGATGCGCACACGGAAGAGTTGTCCCGGTTGATACCGGTGTTACTTGCTGATGAGTTGTCGGCCCTGGTGTTATTCACTTCCTGGAGGCAGATGCTGCGAGTCCTTGACGATGTTGATGAAGACTTCAGGAAGCGAGTGCTTGTTCAGGGCGATCTGGCCAAGCATGAAATCCTGACGCGGCATCGCAAACGGATTGATGACAATGAGAGCAGTTGTATTTTTGGCCTGGCGAGTTTTGCTGAAGGTGTTGACCTGCCGGGTAACTATTGCAGGCATGTGGTCATAGCGAAATTACCGTTCTCCGTCCCGGACGATCCGGTTGACGCGACGCTCTCGGAGTGGATCGAAAGCCGAGGTGGTAACTCGTTCTATGATCTTATGCTGCCGAATGCAGCATTGCGCGTTGTCCAGGCTGCGGGCCGGCTGCTGCGAACAGAAACTGACTCAGGCAGCGTCAGTATCCTGGACCGCCGACTGTTGACCAAGCCCTACGGTAAGCTGCTGATCAATGCCCTGCCGCCATTTCGTCGTGAATTTCATTGAGCAACAGGCTTCCGGGCGGGAGCAGGCGATTTTGCGGGAATTCCCTGCTGACCCGCTTTACGTCGATCTGGTGGCTGGTCTTGCGGCCACAGCGATGGAGGGAATGGATGGCTCGATGATCCCGACGCTGGCTCTCTCCGGGTCGCAGGGTACAGGTAAGTCGACCCTTGCGCAGGCGCTGCGACACCTGCTGCTAGAGCAGTATGGACGTCAGGCCACGATTCTCTCATTGGATGATTTTTACCTGACCAGGGCGGAACGCCATCGATTAGCTGAACAGGTCCATCCCCTGTTGCGAACCCGTGGTGTGCCGGGGACCCATGATGTAACCAGGTTGAATGATACCTTGCTGGCGTTGCAGCGTGGTGATTCTGCTGACTTGCCGGTCTTTGACAAGTCCAGGGATGATCGTGCCGAAGCTACCCGTTTCGTGGTATCCACTGACGT
>CAXPUI010000251.1:0-9333 GCA_964220205.1 Candidatus Allofontibacter communis
CGAAGGGACGGAACAGGTCACCTCAGATCTGACCGGCAATCTGGGACACTACGCCGTTGACCCCTACGCAGGAGAAGCCCCCGACCGGGAGCCCATCAACGATCAGGTCGAAGTGCTCTTTATCGGCGGCGGTTTTTCAGCGCTGTTGACCTCGGCACGACTCCGAGAGAAAGGCGTCGAGAGCATCAGGATCGTTGAACGCGGTGCCGATGTCGGCGGTACCTGGTACTGGAATCGCTATCCGGGCGTCGCCTGCGACGTTGTCTCCTACGATTACCTGCCCCTGCTCGATGAAATGGACTACGTCCCGGTCAATCATTATTCCCGTGGGCCGGAAATACTCTCCCACTGCCAGGCTATCGCCAAGAAATATGACCTGTACAAACTGGCGGTCTTTCACACCACGGTCACTGAAACCGTCTGGAACGAAGACGAACAACTCTGGCATATCCGAACAGATCGAGGAGATCATATGCGGGCGCAGTTCGTAATCTGCGCCAACGGCACGCTGTCGAAGCCCAAATTGTCGAAAATTGCCGGCATGGAATCCTTCAAGGGTCATTCCTTCCACACCTCGCGCTGGGATTATGATTACACAGGGGAAGAGCTTGAGAAGCTGAAAGACAAGGTTGTCGGGATCATCGGTACGGGCGCCAGCGCTGTGCAGGCAGTCCCCGAACTCGCCAAGACTGCCAAGGAGCTCTACGTTTTCCAGCGCACACCCTCCTCCATTGATATTCGTGATGACTGGCCTACTGATCCCAACTGGGCCCGCAAGTTGCAGCCGGGCTGGCAGGCCAAAAGAAGAGAGCGCGTTCTGAGTGCGGTAGAAATGTCACCGGAGAAACGAGCGGAACTCGATGCGCTGGATCCCGATGAAAAACTCAGACGCCAGGAAAATGCCAACATCGATTACATGATGCGAATACATCGGCGCATTGACCATATCGTTGATGACCCGACGACGGCAGACGCGTTGAAACCCTGGTACATGTTCATGTGCAAGCGACCCTGCTTCCACAACGAGTACCTCCCGTCATTCAACCTGGATCATGTCCATTTGATTGATACCCAGGGCAAAGGTATCACTGAAATCAGCGCTGGTGGTCCCGTTTTCGAAGGTCAGCAGTTCGACCTGGATCTGCTGATCTATGCCACGGGCTTCGAAGTGCAGAAAACAGGCATCTACAACCGTATTATCGGTAAGGACGGCGTAAACCTGGATGACAAATACGCTGACGGGGTCCGGACTTTACTGGGCATCCATACGCACGGATATCCAAATCTGTTCATCATGGGCGGCTACCAGGCCTCTTTCCAGTTCAATCTGACCGACATGCTGCAGACCCAGGGCGACCACATTGCCGAGTGCATTGGCTATGTCAGGGAACAGGGCTTCCAGGCCATGGATCCGACGCAAGATGCCGAGGAATGGTGGGTTCAGGAAGTGATCAACCATCGCGGCAAAACGGACCGCAACAAGGAATGCACACCGGGTTACTACAACTTCGAGGGAGAATCGAACCGTCGCCAGGATGGCAACTACAACGGGGGGTTCAGGCAATACTTTAACCACCAGGGAGAAGTCAGGGAGAAGATCGCGGACTCCTTCACCTTTACCCGCGCTTCCTGACTAGTAACAGTAGACGACTGTTTCAATCGGGTTGCTGACCCTCGAACGGGACCCCGCTGAAACGGTCGACAACGGTGAAATCTGCGACCGGGTTGCGCTTCAATCTGGTTAACTGTTTGACCGGTTCACCAATAGCAACCATCGCCGCCACTGCATGATCGCGAGGCACATCCAGCAGGTCTCGCACAGCTTCCTCCTGGTGAGCCAGATAGGTCGTCAGCACACCACCCAGATTCTCATTACGTGCCGCCAGGAGTATGTTCCAGGCGAAGGGATACACTGAACCACCCGAGATCACACCAACTCGATCCAGGTCCTTGTCAAATGCACAAACCTCCTTCAGATCAACGCAGATAACGAGGAGCACTGGCACATCCTCCAGCGAATCAACTAATGGAAAGCTGGTCGGCGTGGCATCAATCATAGCCTGAGTCAGCTGGCTTTCACCGATCGAACAGAAAGGTGTTTCCCCGACGCTCTGGCTGGCGCGGTATTGTCGAATTGTCGGCCCCAGGAGATCCTTGAGTTGGCCACGAATCTTCCGATCCTTGACCACCAGCACCTTCCAGCCCTGGCGGTTGCCACCGCTGGGAGCAAACCGGGCATTATCCAGGATCCGAAACAGGGTTTCGTCAGTGACGTCCTGGTCCGTAAAGTCCCGGGCAGCAAACGTCGTTCTCATCACTTCATAAGTATCCAATACTCACTCCTCAACCAGTCAAAGCCGTTAGCTCAAAGCAGCAGGTGTCCCGCATCCAGCACGATATGCTGGCCCGTAACTACCGAATGGCCTTCAACAAAATGCAGGATGGACTCAGCCACGGTCTCAGGAGTACACGTTGCCTGCAAGGGGGTTTTGGATTCAAGGAAGGCCTTGGACGCTTCATAGGTCTCTTTACCCATGCCTTCCGCGAGCCAGTCTCCGGTAATAAACCCAGGACATACCGTATTGACCCGCACTTCCGGACCCATGACCCGGGCCAGCGATTTACCCATCGTTATCAGGGCACCCTTGGATGCAGCATAAGCGATCGAACTGCCCACCCCTTTCACACCCGCGATGGAGGCAACATTGACGACCGCTCCGTTACCGGAGGCCTTGAGGGCGTCACTTGCCGCTCGAACCATCTGGAACGGCCCGACCACATTGACCCCGTAAATATGCTGGAAGTCTTCGCTGCTAAGGCCATCAAGGTCAGGATGCTGGACAAACTTGGTTGTCCCGGCATTATTAACAAGCACATCGAGCCGTCCCCATTTCGCCAGGGCTTCGTCCACCATGCGGCGGCAGTCCTCATCCCGGCTGACATCTGCCTGACAGAGCAGAACCTCACCCCCCAGGGCGTCACACTCCGCCGCAACTTTCTGTGCCGCGTCAGCGCTCCGGGAAAAGTTGATGACAACCCGCCCTCCTCTTTCAACCAGCATTCTCGCGGTTGCTGCACCTACACCAGAAGACGAACCCGTCACGATCGATACTGTGTCCTGTAAATTCATGATGTGAACTCCAATCCTTTAAATTCGCCTGAATCCCGCCACTCATTGAGATACTTGAAATACGCGACGGGTCCATAGGGGTAACCGCCTCCCATCAGACTCTGCTCCCAGCCTTTACCCTCGTTGTTGTAATAACCGGGCGTACACTCTGTTGTCCCGATCATCATGGGTGGTGCCTGCTTGAGCAATTCCAGCCACGCGTTTTCTGCCTCCAGACTAACCTCGATTTCCTGGAACTGGTTCTGCAATGCGTAGCGGACCATCATACCGATAGTGTTGCCCGACTCCGTCAGGTTGTGGGGGTAGTTAGAAATCAGGTTACCGCCCTGCGTCGCCTGCACAATAAAGAGATTGGGAAAGCCGTGAACATGGATACCGTGGAGGGTCCGCATGCCGTCGGCCCAGTATTCTGAGAGTTTCCGGCCACCACGCCCCGTTGTTTCATAGCCATTGCGACGTTCGAAAGGCGTACCGACTTCAAAACCCGAGGCGTAGATGATGCAATCAACTTCGTACTCCCTGCCCGCCACCACAACACCCTTCGCGGTGACCTGCTCAACGCCGAGTCCGTCCGTATCGATCAGGTGACACCCTGGCTGGTTGTAGGCCTGCAGGTATTCGTCATGAAAACAGGGACGTTTGCAAAGCTGGCCATACCATGCCTTGAGCGCCTCGGCTGTTGTCCCGTTCTCAACCACCGTATTGCACCGGGCGCGAATCTCTTCCATTTTTTCCATGTCCGCGTCTTCATAGGCCCGCAGCATGTTTTCCGCCGTCAACTCCTCGTGTGACAGTTCACTGATCTTTGATCGCACACGTCTTGAGATGTCCGTCCAACCATCTTTCACCAGGTCTACCTCTGCGGGCTGGCCTGTCTGGTTGGCCGTGAAATTCTCAATCCAGCGCATCTGCCAGCCTTCGGTCGCAATATCCTTGAACCAGTCGGGATCGATATCCTCATTCGCTCGGACATCCACCGACGATGGCGTTCTCTGAAACACGTAAAGGGTCTCCGCGCTCTCCGCCAGGGCCGGCACGCACTGCACCGAGGTCGCACCGGTACCGATTATTGCGACCTTCTTGTCTTTCAATTTTTCCAGCGGAGCGCCTTCAGGGTTACCACCGGTGTACTCATAGTCCCAGCGACTGGTATGGAATGAATGCCCCTGAAACGTTTCTATGCCAGATATCCCCGGCAACTTCGGCACATGCAGCGGGCCCGTACCCATACCGACAAACTGGGCTGTAAATTCGTCGCCACGGTTGGTCTGAATACGCCAGACACGCTTCGCCTCGTCCCAGCGGAGATCCGTCACCTGGGTATGGAACAACGCTTTGTCGTAGAGGTTGTAAGTCTCACCAATACGTCGGCACTACTGGAGTATCTCGGGCGCGAACGCATACTTCTTGGTAGGCATGTGTCCCGTCTCTTCCAGCAGCGGCAGGTAAATCATTGCGGCTGTATCGCACATGGCACCCGGGTAACGGTTCCAGTACCAGGTGCCGCCGAAGTCACCGCCTTTCTCAATGATACGGACGTCTGCAATGCCGTTTTCGACACAACGCGCACCCGTCACCAGACCTGAGAAGCCACCACCAATAAAGGCTACCGTCACGTGGTCCGAAACAGGTTCGCGATCTTCACGTTTTATATAAGGGTCTTCGAGGTAGTGATCCCACTGATCCTTTATCTCGATGTACTGGTCATTACCATCCGAACGAATTCGCTTATCGCGTTCCTCGGCATATTTTTTCCGCAATGCTTCCTTGTCGAAGGAAGGTGTAGCCGCAGCTTCTGACATAACTGGTTTCTCGAATAGGTACTGGCGTCGATTATAGACCGTTGATTCCAGCAGACGGGATCTTGAATTTTCGTCGATTACCGGGACTTATCTACGCGGCTACACCTGTCGCCAGGCAAACTCTGTTATGCTTTGTCATATGAATACATTATGGCTAGCCGGTGCTTTCAGCGACAGGGATGCGGCCACGGCCGCTGCTGACACTCATAACGGCATTACCCTCACCTCAATCAGCGATCAAACCAGCCACTTGCCTTTTGCCGCACTGGTACTGGCGACGACTGACGAGGTTCCGGCTTTCCAGGCTGCCGCGGATACCGGTTGTTACCTGGTTGCCGAAAGAACCGTCAAGGAACGGCCGATTCGTGAACTCACACCCGACTCCCAACCTGGCGTAGTCGGCGTATTTACGATGGTGGCCAATCCCAAACTGGGCCATCACGCAGCCGACGCTCACTGGCGGGACAATCATGCTCCTCTCGCTCTGCAGATCCACGAGGCGATGACGCACTACTATCAGTTAAGTATCCAGCACTGCTTTCATGGCCCTGACTGGCAGGGCTTCGCCCTCTGCTGCTTCGCAACTGAGGACGATTTACGTTACCGATTTTTCAACTCTCCTGAAGGAGAGCGTGCCATCGCTGAAGATGTGGCGAAATTCGCCGACACGCGCCAATCCCCGCGCCGCATCATTGCTAATGTCGTCTGACGCTATACCCGCTCGATGATGATCGCAGGTGCCATACCACCACCTGTGCACATGGTGACGAGGCCAGTATTCAGGTCCCGGCGTTCCAGCTCATCGAGCATTGTGCCGATCAGGATAGATCCTGTTGCCCCGATAGGATGACCCAGCGCCATAGCGCCGCCATTGACGTTCACCTTCTCCGGGTCAAGCTCAAGGTCACGGATGAACTTCGCAGCGACAACAGAAAAAGCCTCATTGACTTCAAAGAGGTCAATATCGTCCGTCGTCATTCCGGCCCGGGCCAGCACTTTCTTCGCTGCGGGGACTGGCTCATTCAGCATTAACGTGGGATCACCACCGGCTGTCGCTATGCACTTCACTCGCGCTCTAGGCTGCCAGCCGACACTGTCTGCGTACTCTTTCGAGGCCATGATGATGGCAGCCGCGCCATCAACGACACCGGAACTGTTCCCCGCATGGTGCACATGATTGATCTTCATATCCGGGTACTTACGCTTGACCAGTTGATCAAACGTCTCACCGCTGTGATCGATGGGCACGTCCATAAACTGATCAAAAACGGTCTTCAGTTCTGCCAGGGACTCCATCGTGGTACCGGGACGTGGGAACTCTTCCCGGTCGAGAGCAACTGACCCGTCATCATTCAGGACCGGGATGACGCTCTTATCGAAATGACCATTCTCGATAGCAATCTGAGCTCGCCGCTGACTTTCCACGGCCAGAGCATCGACATCGTCTCGAGTGAAACCATCCAGCGTAGCGATCATGTCAGCACAGATACCCTGGTGGGGTTGCGGATGCTGTTCGCGCAGATGCAGGTTGCCTCCATCAACCGTCCGGTTACCGTTCCTGTCTGCTCCTGAAAGCTGTGCGGTGTAGGACATCATCTCGACACCACCGGCGATGCAGAGATCATCCATACCCGCCATGATATTCGCCGCAGCGATATTCGCGGAAGTGATACCCGAGCCACAGAAACGATCCAGCGTCACACCGCTGGCGTTGGTACTCCACCCGGCGTCCAGCGCTGCCATGCGACCGACATCGGAACCCTGGTTGCCAACCTGTGTGCTGCAACCAATGACGATGTCATCGATGTCTTCCGTACGCAGATCGTTACGACCCTGGATACCCTCAAAAACCTTGGCCAGCAAGCGACCCGAATGGAAGTGCGACAGCGCGCCCTTGCCTGCTTTACCGATACCTCGGGGTGTGCGTGCCGCATCAATAATGTAACAGTCCGCCATAAGGATCTCCTCTTTACATGATACTTGTTAGAATGCCTGCATCATCACAAGCAGCGGACGGAAAATCAAATCGTGGCGACCATCGATTTCTACTGGGACCTTGGCAGCACTAACACCTACTTCGCCCTGAAGCTCATCCGCCCCATTGCTGCTCGCTACGATGCCACCATCGTCTGGCATCCATTCAACCTGGGACATGTCTTTAAAACCAACGACTATGTGCTCATGGACGAACCTAAAGACAAACTGAACAACCGCTACGACGATCTGATGCGGTGGGCCAAAAAATACGAGCTGCCTTTCCTGCGCCCGAAAAACTTTCCGATCAAGACAGCCCGCGCACTACGCGGTGCAATTGCCATGCGTGACTGGAACCTGGAAGAGGCATTCATGGACGCGATCTTCCGTGAGTACTGGGAAAGGGACAACGGCGCTATCGGCGAGTATCCGGAACTCAGGAAGATCGCCGCCGAACTCGGTGTCGATCCTGCAGAATTTGAGACTCGCAGCGAGAGTGAGCCTGTTCGCCAGGCCCTGATAGACGCAACGAATGACGCGAGGGCCAAAGGTGTATTCGGCGCTCCTTCGATCATCATTGGCAATGAACTCTATTGGGGCAAGGATCGCATGGAATTCGTCGAGGACCAGTTGAAAGAACTGGCGCACCCATAAAACAAGGCCGATAACCGGTTCGTCAGCGCAAACCTCGTACCGGCCCGTCTTCTTCACATCAGGTCTGACGCTATTTGGGTTGCATCCTGATGCCGCCGTCCATGCGGACGGTCTCACCATTCATGTAATCATTTTCGATGAGCATCTGCGCGACGCGAGCAATTTCCTGAGGTTCGCCAAGCCGTCGAGGGAACAGCACCGTGTTAGCCAATGATTCTTTGGCGGGCTCAGGCAGTCCCTGCAGCATCGGCGTATTGATCAGCCCTGGTGCAATGGTGTTCACGCGAACCCCCATGCTGGCCAGGTCCCTCGCGATGGGCAACGTCATACCCACGACACCACCCTTGGATGCGCTATACGCCGCCTGGCCGATCTGACCTTCATAGGCCGCCACAGATGCGGTGTTAATGATGCATCCTCGACAACCATCACCAGTCACCGGCTCGTTCTCCTGCATGGCCGCTGCTGCAAGCCGAATGACATTGAAAGTGCCCACCAGGTTGACGTCTATCACTCGCTTGAACCAGTCGAGGGGCATGGGTCCGTCTTTGCCGACAGTGCGGGACGGCGTACCGATACCCGCATAGTTACAGACAATATGCAACGAGCCATACGCTTCCTTCACCGCTGCAATGCCACCCGCAACCGACTCTTCATCCGCCACATTGACGCTGTAATAGGATGCACCATCACCCAGCGCATCGGCCCTCTGCTGACCCAGTTCGTCGTTCATGTCAAAGATAGCGACCCTGGCGCCCATCCCGTGCAAGAGTTCTGAAGTTGCCCAGCCAAGCCCTGAAGCTCCACCCGTAATTACTGCGACCTTGCCATTTATATCCATCATTTACTCCCGATTTCAGTGCGTTTAGCCGACCCGGCAAAAGTCAGCAGAAAAAATGAGGAGAGGATTATAAGACAAATTATCAAAAGTTGATTTTTCCCCGAAACAAAGACAATTTAGATCTTTTCAACGAGGACAAAGAGCGCATGGAATTTGATGATGTTGTGCTTGGCCGCAGAAGTATTCGTGGCTTCAAGCCGGACCCGGTACCACAGGACCTGATCAGGGACATTGTTCGCCTGGCCACTCGTGCCCCTTCGTCCATGAACACCCAACCCTGGTACTTTCACGTCGTTACGGGCGAACCGCTGAATGAAATCAGACGGGGTAACACAGAGAACAACATGGCTGGCGTCCCCGCGTCACGAGAAATCAGGATGCACGGTCCGTATGAGGGTATCCACCGGGAAAGGCAGAAAGCGATAGCAGTACAACTGTTTGACGCGATGGACATTGCCTGGATCGACAAAGAACGTCGACAGGACTGGGTCCTGAGAGGTTTCCGCCAGTTCGACGCTCCGGTTTCCGTCGTCGTCACGTTTGATGCGTCGCTGACCGATAATGATATTGCGATTTTTGACTGTGTTGCTGTGACTAACTGTCTCGTCAACGCCGCCTGGTCCAGGGGTGTCGGAGCTGTAATCAATGGTCAGGGCATCATGCAATCACCGGTTGTCCGAAGATTTGCCAGTATCCCCGACGACCAGGTCATCATGTCCTGCGTTGCAATGGGGTTCCCAAAGACAGACTTCCCTGCAAACGATGTGATTTCAACTCGACGCGACGTCGATGAGGTGGTGAACTTCGTTGGCTACGAAACCTGAAAACAAGGGCCGACTATTTTGACGGGTCACACACTCAGCAACTTCCGGGTCTCGGCCCTGGTGGCACCGGCCATGCCCATGTTCGCGATGATGATGCCGCTCGCGATA
>CAXPUI010000252.1:0-2003 GCA_964220205.1 Candidatus Allofontibacter communis
AAAAGACGACAAACGCACCAACGCCCAACGTGCCGCATCTTGCACTGTAGCGTCCAAATCAGCCGCCAGAGGGCGAATTATTTCCAGAAAACCCGGATCACCAGAATTCCCGATAGCGTAGAGAACATTCCGCACGAAGCGATCTCGACCAATTCGTTTGATAGGGCTACCCGAAAACTTCGCACGAAATCCTGCATCATCCAGCTTCACCAGCTCAGCTAACTTCGGCGCTTTCAGATCATCTTGGGCAGCGTAGCGCGTGTCCGACGCAGCTACTGCAAACTTGTTCCACGGACAAACCGCTAAACAATCATCACAGCCATAGATCCTGTTGCCCATCAAACTGCGCAGGTCTTCCTCAACCGGCTCGTTGACGCCGGGTTCGTCCTCCCAGACCAGCGCGATTTTATCCAGGGCAACACGCTGGGCCTTAACGGGAAGCATACCCTCGACGGCTGAGACAAACTTCGTTGTACTGCCTGCCGTGAATGCAGCAGCGCGGATTTCCAGAGCACCAACCCTTTCATCGTCAATGACTATCTGTTCCGTACTGTATCGATTGATTTCCCTGATCACGTGGTGCAGCGGATCGTTTTTGAAGACAAGCTGACCTTCACGCCAGCCGACAACCTGCTCAATATCCGCCAGCACAACCTCTTCCGTTCTGTCAGGTCTTGCAATGAGCTGCTCACCTGCTTCCAGTACCGTTCGATGTTGTAAATGAGCACCTGCATCTGTCAGGTTCGATGAGGTTGAATCGACCTCGCTCGCGTCCTCTTCGACAGAGACTCGCCCTTCGACCAGTGTCACCATTACACCCAGTTCATCGTCTATCCTGATGTCAAAAGCCGTACCAATCGCAACAACTCGCCGATCCCCGGCAATCACTTCGAACGGGCGGGGATCCTTTCTGACATCAAAGTGAGCCTGGCCTCTCACCAGCACCAGCTGACGAGTATCGGAATTCTGTGTGAAACGGACTTCAACAAGCGTATTGGTGTTCAGGGAAACAGCAGAATCATCCGGCAGCGTCACCGTTGAACGCTCCCCGATCGCAGTCTCAAACCGGTTGTCAGCAACCTGGACCGGTTGCTCTGGAGCCGGATCCTGGACAAGCTGGAACAGCAGTACAGCGCCGAGCAACAGTGAGGCAGCCAGTGCCGCACCTGCATTCCGGCGAAACCTGGATTTATGCCCTGACTTTGTCTCGACAAAAACCTGCTCACCCATGTCGGTCAGTTCAATACTGCCAAGGTGACGATCAACGAGTGCCAGCGCCCGTCGCGCCCGTTCGTAGGCTTCTGCATGTTCGGCGTCAGCCCGACGCCACTCCTCGAAAGCCGCTCGGTCCGACGGTGCGCACCCGGGCGCATCAAGCCGCATCACCCAGTAGGCTGCAGCCTCGTCAACCGAACGGTTGGAAAATCTGTCTGTGTTTACCAGTCTCATCTCATTTCTTACCCAGCGTGCCTGCCAGATGGGCAATTGCCCTGATCATGTGTTTTTCCACTGCACTTACCGAAACACCCAGCCTTTTTGCAACAGACTTCTGTCGCATACCTTCGACGCGACAGAGCACAAATACCTGACGCGTTCTGTCCGGTAACTCCTGAAGCGATGCAAGAATAGCGCCAACCGCCTCCCTGCCTTCCAGCTCACCGACAGGACCGGTCTCCACACGGGCATGACCTTCCTCGTACTCATCATGTGCATCTTCCGCATGGGTTCTTTTCTTGCGCAGAAAATCCCGCCACACGTTGGTTGCCGTGCGCATCAGGTAGGCTTCCGGCTGGACGATAAAATCACCGCCACCACGAACCGCAAGCCGGACAAGCACCTCCTGAACCAGGTCCTCAACATCGGCCTGCTGGCGCGCCCGCTTACCGAAATAGCGCCTGAGGGCCGGTCGATATTCTCTGGCCAGTGCATCCAGCCACTCTGAGCTCGATCTGGCCTGAATTTGCTGATCCTGGGTCAACGTTTTTCTGCCTCCGCGAGACACT
>CAXPUI010000253.1:0-2199 GCA_964220205.1 Candidatus Allofontibacter communis
CCTGGCTGAAACTTTTTTTCGTGGTCCGACCGCACTCGATACAATCAATTCGACCGGTGAAGGTCAGTGACAGTGTCGCGCCGATCCAGGCGTTCATTGGATGAGCATCATCGTTCAACCGCAGGAAGTACTCGACGGGATGGTTGGGTCGGCATCCTCCCTCGGGGACGGTGCTAGACATTTTTCGCAGGAAACCACGCATCGGGAAAGTGTACTTCCTGCGGCTGGACGATGATGCTCATCCAATAAACGCCTGGATCGGCGCGACACTGTCACTGACCTTCTCTGGTCGAATTGATTGTATCGAGTGCGGTCGGACCACGAAAAAAAGTTTCAGCCAGGGCTACTGTTATCCCTGTTTCAAGCGCCTGGCGCAGTGCGACCTCTGCATCGTCTCCCCGGAGCGCTGTCACTTCGACCAGGGCACCTGCAGGGACACAAACTTCGCCGAGGACGTCTGCATGCAGCCGCATATCGTCTACCTGGCAAACACATCAGGCCTGAAGGTCGGTATTACCAGACCGGGCAATCTGCCGACCCGCTGGATTGATCAGGGTGCCGTTCAGGCACTGCCCATCATGAAGGTCATGAGCCGGCAGCAATCGGGCTTCGTTGAAGTCGCCTTCAAGCAGCACGTATCCGACAAGACGCAATGGCAGAGAATGCTGAAAGCTGAACATCCCGAAATCGACCTGGCGGCGGCCCGGGATGATCTGATGGCCAATGCGTGGGCCAACCTTGACCCTGTCAAACATCGCTTCGGCGCCAAGGCGATCCAATCCATTCTCAACGCAGACGTGCAGAACCTGGTCTATCCGGTAGCGCGCTATCCGGAGAAAGTCGTTTCCTTGAACTTCGACAAGACACCGGCGATAACAGGTACGCTGCAAGGCATTAAGGGTCAGTACCTTATCCTTGATAACGGTGTCATCAACCTCCGCCGATTTGGAGGCTACGAAATCGAGGTTGGCGTTACCGAACCGGACGCTGACGGCGATACAAGAGAACAGCTAAACCTGCTGTAACCAGTCCTGCCAGTAATCCACCGAGGTGAGCCCCATTGGCCAGATTGCCGAGACCAAGCAGATCAATAACCCCCGTGAAACCCACCGCCAGATAGACCAGCATAAAAATATAGATGCCCCTGGCAACACCCATGCTCCTCTCAGGAACCAGACGACTCCAGACCAGCGAGAACCCCAGCAGGCCGAAAACCACCCCCGACATACCGCCGATCAGGGCGGGACCGATCATCAGGTACTGGATTACATTAGCCGCTACAGAAGCAAACAGAGCCAGCCAGAAAAGCGTGAAGGCACCATTTATCGCTTCAATCCGGCGGCCGATCTCCCATACCCAGAGCAGATTGAACACGATATGCAACCAACTGAAATGGATAAACATGGGCGTCAGTAATCGCCACCACTCACCATGAGCCAGAGTCTGATCCAGCGGTACGAAGTAATAGTCATCACCCATCTGCCGGATCTCGAGCAACATCAAACGGGCGAACAAGGAATCACTATCCAACTGGCCCGAGCCCATCCCCACCGGAAACAGCAGGACATTCAACGTGATAAGAGCAAGCGTCAAGGGATACCGTCTCAACGCAGCGCTGAGCCCTGCTAGAAATGAGCCTGCTTCATCGACGTCCTGTATCTGAAGTTCGCCTGCCTGGTACTTCTCAAAGGCCAGCCTGGCAAACGTCGCCCCAGCCTCCGACTCTACCCAAAGAACCTGATTCAGACCCTCTTCTGTCAGACGATGCCTGACTCCCTGCGTCGTCAGGTAGCGGCTGAAGAGCGCAAGATCAGCCCGGGAATGAATTTCGAGAACCTTAATCAACGGCGGCAAATCACGATGTAGAATAGAGGAGTGAATTCTATTAGATCCACGACGTATTGTACGCAATTGCCGGAGCCCCGGATGGCAGCAAACTGTTCGATTCGGCCACCCGTCTCGATACTCTTGTTGGCAAAGCCACAGGACAAGAAGGCTGACGACTTTCGGGGACTCCATCCATGATCGGCGCCATTATTCTCGCCGCCGGCAGTTCCCGCCGCTTTGGTGATGACAAGCGCAAGGCAAGATTACCGAACGGCAAGATGCTGATAGAGGAGAGCCTCGATAAGGTGCTGCCAAATTTCCAGCAGGTCATCCTGACCCTGCGCAGTGGTGACATCGAATTACAGAACTTGC
>CAXPUI010000254.1:0-3746 GCA_964220205.1 Candidatus Allofontibacter communis
CAGGTGCTCGAATCCTTTCAGATGGACACAGCAGCGGTGGACGCGTTGGTAGCTGACGGCACGGTTGCCTGATTGCGCCGGAATCGATGGTCTGAGGAGATCGAAGTCAGCTGACCCGTTGGCTAAATATCGAGTCCTTCCCTGGCCATCGCAATTACCGACATCATTCAATAATCGACCCAGGCGAGTTTGCGGATCAGTGCTGTGGCCCCGTTGCCTGTCCAGTCTGCTCGGGTGGAGACGGTAAGTCGGCCTGCGGCGGCCAGACGACGGGCAGGCCCTCTCCCTGCATGATTTCACCGACGGCAACCCCCGCACGATCGAGAGGAAAGACCGGCCAGGCTTTGATTCGCTGGTAACCGCTCGCGATGTAAACAATGGTGAACACTCGACGGGTTTCGTTTCGAGTGTTGGCCGTTGCCTGATGAACCGTAAAACCGTGATGCCAGGTAACTGACCCGGCTTTTGCCGTAACCGTTTCAAGTGCCAATTCAGCCAGTGATGGATCGTCCAGGATGTTATAGGGTTCAGTTGAGTGCGTGATATCGACGACCCGTAAGCCGCCCTTGCGATGTGATCCGCTGACATAGCTCATTGCACCGCCATCGACGGGTACATCATCAAAGGGTATCCAGGCGCTGACCAGTGGTGCTTTGCCGATTGGCCAGAATGTCTGATCCTGGTGCGGCGTGGTCTCTCGGCCACCCGGTTCCTTGTAAAGTGCCTGATCCTGCCATAACAATACAGAGGGTGTTCGCAGGAGCTGGGCAGCGATACCCGCAAGTCCCGGATCGCAAGAAAGTTCCCGGACCGTTGGGCAGGTCTCCCAGAGGCGCATGCATTGAATGAATGACTGCTCGTAAGTGGATTTGTCTTCGACGGACCTCGCGTCACCGACTGTTCTTTCGTTGACCTGGGCATCCACGGCCGCGCCATATCGGCTCAGCGCAGCGGGTGACAATATGTCTTCCATGACGAGGAAACCCTGGTCCTGGAAAATTCTGATATCGTGTTCGTCGATTTGAATGGGGTATGTCATGTGGTCGCCGTCCTTGTTTGCCCTGTCACTGGAGCAGGGAAAAATCATGTAGAGATTCCGGATGACTGAGTTCGCCAAACGCGTTGCGGACGACCCGCCGCTGCGTATCCAACCAGTCCTTCCAGGCTGTACAGGGTACCAATGCATCGCGTCTCCGGGCCTGGTGTCGTGCAAGCCGTTGTTTGAGATCCTGCAGGAGAGCCGGATCAGCGGTATTGATGAGATTGTTCATCTGCAACGGGTCGCTGGTCAGATCGTATAACTCTTCGCGTCCACTCAACCAGCGGGCATAGGTGTGGTTAGCGGTCCTGACACCCCGCCATTCAGCGCCATCTTCGAACCAGTCGAAATATTTTGAAAAGTTCATGATGAAGGCATCGTCAGCGGGATCTGGCACAGCATTCCCGGGTAGAAGGCTGGCCGCACGACTCTGACCTTCGATAGACCGGGGGACGGGAATCCCGGCGAGTTCGCATAAGGTCGGAAACCAGTCCACCATGCTGAATACGGTCGCGGAACTTGAGCCGGGTGCGATGGTCCCGGGATAACGTACCAGTCCCGGAACATGGATTGAGCCTTCATAGGGATTCTTCTTTGACCACGGATTGACGCCCTGTGAACCGCCCTGGGTTCCATGATCGGACGTCAGGACAAAGATAGTGTTCTGTGCCATACCCCTTTGGTCCAGGTCTGCCAACAGCAGCCCCAGCATGTCATCGACAGCAAGAATCATGGCGAGGTAGTGCCGATACATATCGAGAGAACTCTCCCTCTTGGTGTCCGGCACGTTGTCGGGTAGCGTCAACTGGTCGGGGAGGGCCTCGTAATACCGGTCGGGTGCAAATTTGAAAGGCGTATAGTGCGGCTGGTGAGGAGAGATGAACATCAGGAAGGGATCGTCAGCGGTGCTGTCCAGGAATTCCCGTACATAGTTGAGCAATCCTTCGGTTTCGTAACCCTCCCAGCGTTCGTAGTTCCAGTCATCCTTGTGCACGAATCCGTCGAAATAGACCATGTGCTGGTTGTAGGCGCGCCAGTAATCAAACCCGAGGCGATCTCGGCCCTCGGGCACCCAGTCAGGGTGTTGAGGCATACGATCAATGGCTGGCCAGAGTCCAGTGTGAAGGTGCCACTTGCCAATCCAGGCGGTCTTATAACCTTGGTGGGAGAAGGCATCCGCGATACTGAGTTCAGAGTGCCGGGTTCGAGTCGTGTTGATCAAATGTCCGGTTGTTTGCGGGTAACGACCGGTAACCAGCATAGCCCGGGCCGGCGTACAGACCGGACAGTTGGAGATGGCATTGGTCAGGTTGACACCTTCGCTGGCAAGTCGATCAATAGCAGGCGTCTTGATCTGCTGTTCACCAAAAAGTGGTAGTGACAGGGCCCTGAGTTGGTCTGGGAACAAGACGATGACGTTCGGTTGATTGCTCATGAGGCGAGTCGGTCCGCCACTAACTGTTCAAAGGCATCCTGGTCTTTCCACCCAAGGGCACATCTTACGGGCCTGCCCTCTTCATCGATCATGGTCTTCGCGTCATCGGTAACAATGATCGGGTGAGTTTCCATATCCAGAAGGGCTTCAGAGAAAGCCATGTAGACCGCAACGGTGTCGAACAATACAGACGATTCGATATGAGGGTCATAGGACTTCAGGAACTCCCAGTCGCTGCAGGCGTCGAACCAGCCCAGGTGATTAGCCATGACAGCCCTGGCAAGGGCATCGTCGCTGTCCCTGACTTTGCTGAATTTATCACCGGTCAGTCGCACCAGGCCGCAGGTATCCAGTGGTGTAATCGCGAGATCCCAGTCGGTCTGGAAGACACGCTGGCAGGCCGCGGTATGAATCTTGACGTTGTATTCCTTCATCGGTTTGCCGATGCCCAGGTAACCGCGACGAATACTGCCGTGCATACCGATAAAACGTGCGTTGTCGGGTAAAGCGGTATCCCGGGTCAACGCAGCAGCGATATTGGCGAGAGGGCCTATCCCGACGATCGACACTTTCTCTTGACTCTGGTCGGCAACCTCGCAGATTGCGCCGACGCCATCAGTCAGGACATCGCCGGGGTAATCGCTGAGAGAGTAGTTGCCCAGCCATTCAGCGTGGGTTTTGCCGACTGAATCTAGTGGAATGCCGACACCCACCGGGATGTCTGTGCGACCGGCAATGTCGAGTAGCTTGGTCACAAGCCGGGCGGAATAGGTCGTGTCGCCGGTGTTTGTTGTGATCAGTTTTACGTCTATCTCAGGACATTTCAGCATGAAAGCAAGTGCCCAGACATCATCGACATCAAAGCCGATATCGGTATCAAGAATGACAGGAACAGTCATAGCGGATAATCCAACGAGTTCCGGGACATTCTAAGACAATTGGTGGCGGAGTCGAGTTGACATTTGGCCGCTGGCTGCGTCAACGGGGCATCCGCAAAGTCCCCGTACAACACCCCAGTTTGACGCGAGGTCAATCGAACTTCGGTTTCTGGTTCTCCAGACGGTAATTGCCCGGAGTTTCGTGTAAATTTGGCCCCGGGTGGCGGTCATCGCGGTGACTTCAGGTTGTTTCCGGACGCTGAAGAGGCAGGCCCCATGCTTGTCCAGGCTGTAATTGCCAGACTCGCCTGTTCGACTTTTTTAATGGTTATCAGGAGGTAAGTAGCCGGTGCTCGATATAGACTTTGTACGCAGACAATTTCCTCAAAGCAGC
>CAXPUI010000255.1:0-3180 GCA_964220205.1 Candidatus Allofontibacter communis
ACGTTAAGTCTTGTACAGAGGATGCCTGAAGTCGATCGTGGCATATTGATCAAGCAGGGCCATGGTGAGTTGGGACTGCGTTACCGGATTGGGCTTGGCAAACAGCTTGCCGGTGAGCATTACGATCAGGCCATTGTCACACCCAATTCGTTGAAGTCTTCCCTGGTGCCATTTTGGGCGGGTATCCCTCGTCGTACCGGTTTCCTCGGTGAATACAGGTATTTTTTTCTCAATGATATCAAACTGTTAGATAAGTCCAGGCTGCCTCAGATGACAGATCGTTTTCTGGCTTTGGTTGATGCTGGTCAATCAGACATGCACTCCCCCAGATTGATTACCGATAGCGAGAATCAGAATCGGCTTTTGAAACAATTTGGACTCACACAGGATCGACCCATTGTCGCTTTTTGTCCTGGTGCGGAGTTTGGGGATGCCAAAAAGTGGCCGGAAGCGCATTTTGGAACTTTGGGTCGTCAGCTGGTCGGCGAGGGCTATGATATCTGGTTGCTGGGTGGTCCCGGGGATCAGGATACAGCGACCGATATCGCCGCAGACATCGGCGAAGGCTGCGTTAACCTCGCGGGCGCTACCACAATTCTGGATGCCATTGATCTTATCGGGTTGGCTGATCGGGTGGTGACCAATGACTCAGGTTTGATGCACGTTGCCGCAGCTGTCGGTACGCGGCTGGTTGGGATATACGGTTCAACGTCACCTTCATTTACCCCACCCCTGACCCAGGAGGCGGGAATAGCCAGTGTGCAACTCGATTGTCGTCCATGCTTTAAGAGGCAATGTCCACTGGGACATAAAAATTGCCTCAATCAGCTGATGCCTGATCAGGTGCGAGAACTGCTGTGAAGGTTCTCCTGATCAAGACATCTTCATTGGGTGATGTCATTCATACCCTGCCAGCGGTAACAGAAGCGGCTGAACAGGTTGAGGACCTGGAGTTAACCTGGATTGTCGAAGAAAACCTGGTAGATGTCGTGAACATGCATCCGTCTGTGGCTCGCGTCATTCCAGTTGCCATTCGTCGCTGGCGGCGGTCCTGGGGTCGTTGCTGGCCGGAGGTACGAACCTTTATCACTGAGCTGAAAGATACGCAGTATGATCTCGTGGTTGATTCCCAGGGATTGTTCAAAAGCGCCTTGCTCACGCTTGCGGCCAGGGGAGAGATACATGGATTTGGGTATGGGTCAGCCCGCGAATCATTGGCAGCGGGGCTCTATCGACATCGACACGCTATAGACCGGACGCTGCATGCTGTCACTAGACAGAAGCAGATACTGGCAGCAAGCCTGGGTTACCCGGCGGGGCAGGCAGTGAGTTATGGCCTGCAGCAGAGGAATGATCGCCAGCCGGAAATTCTGTTTCTGCATGGTACGACCTGGACCAGCAAGGAGTGGCCGCTGTCTTCCTGGCAGACCCTGGCAGACCTCGTTGCCAGACAGGGTTATCGGGTGATGGTGCCAGCGGGCAATCGCCAGGAAGAACAGACTGCGCTTGCGATTCTGCGCGATCTGCCGGGCGAAGTGCTGGTGGGCATGACGCTCCGGACTCTGACGGATGCGATGCGACGGTGTACCGGGGTAGTGTCGGTTGATACCGGGCTGGGACATCTGGCGGTCGCGCTTGATCTGCCGACGGTGGGCCTGTATGGCGCGACCGATCCCGTCCTGACTGGTTTGTCCGGCCAGTCGGTTCATGTGATAGTAAACGATCACTTACCGTGTATTCCTTGCAAGAAAAGAGTCTGTAGTTTCCGGAATCCGGGAGATTCGAGTAACATTTATCCACCGTGTTTTCTGCAAACAACCCCGGAGAGAGTGTGGCAAGCGCTACAGCGGCAAATTGGCAGCAAGGACACAAGGCCCGATTAAAGCTCGCCTTCTGTCTCTATAAGTACTTTCCTTACGGAGGTTTGCAAAGAGACTTTCTCCGTATTGCCAAGGAGTGCCAGGCGTTAGGTCATGACATCAGAGTCTATACCCTGAGTTGGCGAGGTGAAGTACCCGAAGGATTTGATGTCACGATAGTGCCTGTCGATGCACTGACGAACCACACCCGTTATGAGCGATTTCAGGCATGGGTGCGGGAAAGGCTTATCCGGGACCCCGTTGATGCGGTCATCGGCATTAACAAAATGCCGGGCCTTGATGTCTATTATGCAGCGGATTCCTGCTACGAAGAAAAAGCCCAGTCCCAGCGAGGCTGGCTGTACCGTCAGCTGCCACGTTACCGTCATTTCTCCCGTTATGAACGAGCTGTCTTTGGGCGGGACAGCAAAACGGAGATACTGATGATCTCCGGTGTTCAGAAACCTTTCTTTGATCGCCACTACGGAACGCAGATAGACCGAATGGCGTTTCTGCCCCCTGGTATTTCCAGGAGTCGAATCGCGCCTACTGATGTCATGCTGCGCAGGCGTGCTATGCGTGAAGAACTGCAAATTGCCGATGATGAAAAAATGTTGGTGATGATCGGTTCGGGCTTCGTCAAGAAAGGTCTTTCAAGAGCCCTCCATGCATTACGTTCCCTGCCCCGTCAACAGAGACTGAAGACGCGATTTATTGTTATCGGTGAAGACAATCCTGGTCCGTTTCACCGCCTTGCACGGGTTCTTGGCGTGCACCGGCAGGTCAGCATTCTGTCCGGGCAGGACCATATTGAGCGCTTCCTGTTTGCAGCAGACCTGCTTCTATTGCCCGCACTTGATGAAGCGGCTGGCATCATCATTCTGGAGGCAGTGGTCGCGGGTTTACCGGTGTTGGTGACTGAAAACTGTGGTTATGCCCATTTCGTTGAAGAGGCTGACATGGGAGAACTCATTCGGATGCCTTTCAAGCAGGATAATCTGGACAGCAAGCTTGCCCAGATGTTGCAGGATGATGATCGGAATCGCTGGTTCGAGGTTGGACGAGAGTTCGCAAGGCACGCTGACATTTATTCACTGCATCGCCAGGCGGCGAAGAAGATCGAGGACGTTGCACTGGCCCGTATCGATCATGAAGCTGATGCTAAAGGTGTGATCGCCTTCTGTCTGTTCAAGTACTTTCCTTACGGTGGCCTGCAGCTTGAATTCATGCGAATTGATATAGAAACTCTCAAGCTCGGGCATCGGATTAGTTTTTATACCCTGGTGTGGAAGGGTGAGATCCACGATGTATTCGAGGTTGT
>CAXPUI010000256.1:0-3033 GCA_964220205.1 Candidatus Allofontibacter communis
GCAGCAGACATCTCATTCTCAAAGTCCAGCACCTGCTCCGGCGGTACCATGGGATCATCCTGGCCATGCAGACAGAGCACCCTGGCAGTAATGGCGTTATTCGGGACGTCACCCGGAGTAAAAATGCCGTGGATAGAGATAACCCCACCCACATCCGCTCCAGCTCTTGCTAGTTCCAGCACGCACATACCACCAAAGCAATACCCCATCGCACCGACTTTGAGACTATCCACAACATCAAGACCTTTGAGGGTCTCAAGAGCGCTCGCCATCCGCGTCCTGAGTGCCGTGCGATCTCCCGCCAGCGGTCCCATTAAGGCAGAGTTACCTTCTACATCGCCGTCTGAGCCAAACACCCCTTTACCATACATGTCCAGTGCAAACCCAACATAACCAAGTGCCGCCATTTCGTTGGCTTTATCCGTCGCAAAGTCCCTTCTTCCGGTCCAGTCGTGGGCAACGAGAACACCCGGCCTGGGGCCAGCGATGCTGTCGTCCCATGCGACATAGGCCTCCAGCTGAGTCTCTCCATCATGGTATTCAATCAATTCAGTGTGCATAAAAATTCATCCTCCTTAAATGCCTGCTAATTCACGCATAGCGATATCAGTCGTAAAATAGACCTTCCCCCGCATATTCTGATAGAAGCTCGTTGCTTTCAGTTTATCCATCACCGGCCCCTTCACTTCCGCCAGGTGCAGCGTGACACCGGTCTCAATGAGATTCTCCGACAGCTCCTCGAGCATCTCAAGCCCACTCGTATCGATAAAGTTGGTTGCGGTACAGATCAGCAACAAATGCTCCACCTCAGCCCTGTTCGCCAACTCATTCAACACATAGCTCTCAATGAATCGAGCATTAACAAAGTAAAGACTTTCATCGACCCGAATTGCCAGGAGTTTTGCTGAGGTGTTCACCTCATGCCGCTCAACATTGCGAAAATGCTCAGAGTTACCCACCCGACCGACCACGGCGATATTCGGTCTGGCACTGTTTCTTATCAGAAGAACGAAGGAAATTACAACGCCAGCCAGGACGCCAGCATCAACCCCAAAAACAAGTACAGCAGAAAACGTCACACCGAAGGTAATGGCATCGGTCCGGTTAAATTCGACAATTTTCCTTATGGCAGCCACGTCAATAAGCTGCCAGGCAGATACAACGATAATCGCCGCGAGCACCGCCTTTGGCAGACCATAGAAAAACGGGGCTAGCACGAGAATCGTCACCACTAACAAAGCCGCCGTAACCAACGACGCCAGGGGGGATACCGCTCCTGCGGAGAAGTTGACAGCGGAACGAGCAAAGCTGCCTGCTACCGGGAAGGCCCCCACCAGAGAAGCGCCCACGTTTGCGGCTCCGAGGCCGACCAGTTCCTGATTCGCATCAATCTTGTCGCGCGATTTACTGGCCATCGCAGTGCCGATGCTTGTACTCTCGATAAAAACAACAAGGGCAATCAGGAAAGCAGAAGGCCCAAGGGCTTCCAGGGTGGTGAAACTTATCCAGGTGAGACTGATATCCGGCAGGCTGGCAGGAATGCTGCCAACAACGGGCAGGCTCCCTTGTAAGTCCAAAAGCTCTGTCAACAGGATACCCAGCACAACAACATACATGGGTGCACTCTTCACCAAACTATCGGTCAGGGTCTCACTTAAACCCAGGCGCTCCAGCAACGGGCGCAGTCGGCTTCGACAAAGAACCAGCAACAAGAGGGCGACGACGGAAACAGCCAGTGCGAGATGGTTTGTCTCTGCCAACTCGGTCAGCAGATGACCGCCCATCCCCACCAGGCTTGTATCAGGGGACGCTGAAATTCCAAGTAGAGCGCTCATCTGATTGCTGATGATGAGGATAGCAGCAGCCGTAATAAACCCGGTCACTACTGCATGACTGAGGAAAGACACCACCGAACCAAAATTAACAATGCGCAGGGCAATCAACATCAGGCCGGTGATCAAGCTTAACTGAACAACAACAACAGCGTACTCTTCTCCTCCCACCTCAGCATGCAGGGATGCGACTTCCAGGGTCATCATCGCTACAATCGCAGTCGGCCCCACCGCAAGTGCTCTCGACGACCCGAAGAAGGCGTAAATAACCAGCGCAAAGAGTGCACCGTATAGTCCTGCCTCTGCAGGCATTCCCGCGAGGAACGCATAGGCAATCACCTGCGGCACAGTCACGAAAAGAACAGCGCTGCCTGCTACCACATCCGCTCTCAGGTCCGGCGAGGCATAGCCCCGGCTCCAATCAAGGATCGGCAACAACGATGCAGCTTTCTGAACGAGTCTATTCAAGGACTAGATTGCTCCCTGTGCTGAATCAGAGCATCAACGATTTTCCCCGCCATTTCCAGACATGCAAGTTTGCTCGGATGGTAACCATCCATCGCTAGATAGCCCGGGGAAATACGATCATCCGTTTCAAGGCAGATAACCCTGGCCGACAGTTCACCAACCTGCTGTAACGTCTTATCCAACAGTGCCGCACGAATGCCCAGAACCTGACGAAGTGGTTGGGGCAAAGCCGTGAAATACTGCATTGGCGGAACACCGAGCAAGACGAGTGTCGACGTGTTATCAAGTATTGATGTCAGCTCAATAACCTGCATCTGCCAGCGCAACAAGGAAGTCAGGCCGGTTACATCGTTAACACCGATCGACACAAGATAGATATCCGCGGGAGGGACAGGTTCAGTGTTCAACCGGCCCAGCAGATCGACGAGTCGGTATCCATTAGGCCCAACTGCTTGCCAAGAGACTTCCCGGTCAAGGCGTTCGGCCAGACAGCGTGCAACGCTGCCAGTCAGCGACTCTGACAGGACCTGGACACCAACACCGGCAATGACAGAATCACCCAATCCGACAACAGTCGGCCCTGATTCACCCCGCCCAAACTGCCCCCTGTCCGGAGGCTCAGCTTCGGGAAGACGCAAAGCCGTCTGTCGAGTTCGCCAACCCTGCCAGACCAGTAGCGGCAACAGTAACAGCGATGCTGCCCAAAGCAGGGCCAGCATAGCTCGGGAGCGAC
>CAXPUI010000257.1:0-3850 GCA_964220205.1 Candidatus Allofontibacter communis
CTGGTCAGAAAGGAATCCCTGCTGACAATCAACGCCATATCCGGTTACAGCGGCGGCGGCAGGCAACTCATCGAACGCTACGATGCCCGACTGGCCATGCACCCGGATAAGCTGTGGCACGTGCGACCCTATGCCCTCGGCCTGCGACACAAGCACATTCCGGAAATGCAGTCTTACGCCCTGCTGGGTAACGCCCCAATATTCCTCCCCGAGGTTGGTCACTTCCATCAGGGCATGCTCGTTTCTATCCCGATTCATCAGCAGCAACTTATCGGTCAGACTTCACCTGAGACGGTGCATGCACTTCTGGCAGAACGCTACGCTGACGAACCCTGCATCAACGTCCTGCCTCTCAACGATGACGAAGCCCTCGACCAGGGGTTCCTTGACCCGGAAGCCGCCAACGGTACCAATCGTATCGATTTGTTTATCTATGGCCATGAGGAACAAATAGTCCTGATCGCTCGACTGGACAATCTGGGTAAGGGCGCAGCCGGTGCTGCTGTCCAGAACCTCAACCTGATGCTGGGCGTCAGTGAACTTGAGGGACTCAGGCTATGAGTGACGCACGGGCGCTTCGGCTGCAATCCCAATACGATGCTTTCAAGGCGGCGGGTCTGAAACTTGATCTCACCCGCGGTAAACCGTCATCCGAGCAGTTGGATCTCGCTAACGGTCTGGATGGTATTTTGGAGGGCTTTTATGTCCTGCAGGATGGTACCGATGTCAGGAACTATGGAGGGCTTCTTGGGATACCGGAAGCGCGTAGGTTGGGCGCTGATCTTATCGGGACCCATCCAGACAACGTGATGGCTGCAGGCAATAGCTCCCTGACGTTGATGTACCAATACATTGAGCATCTCCTGAAAGACTGGGATGCCCTTGGTCATGAATCCCTGAAATTCCTCTGCCCCGTACCCGGTTACGACCGCCACTTTACCGTCTGTGAACATTTCAACATTGAAATGATCAACATCGATATGACTGAAAGCGGCCCGGACATGGATCAGATCGAAACACTGGTTAAGGAAGACCCTGCAATCGTTGGCATCTGGTGTGTACCCAAGTATTCAAACCCTACTGGTCAGACCTACTCCAGGGAAACCGTCGAGCGATTCGCCCAACTGCCGACATTCGCCGGGTCCGGCTTCCAGATTATGTGGGATAACGCCTACGCAGTGCATCACATCAGTGATCAACCCGATGAGTTGGAGGAATTGCTGAAACTGGCAGAGAAAGCAGGAACCGCAGACCACGTCGCTGTTTTTGCATCGACATCGAAAATCACACTGGCCGGAGCCGGGGTTGCATTCATGGCGACGACGCCCGGCCGCCTCGAGCGCTTTGAACACTATCTCGCCGACCAGACGATCGGGTTCGATAAAGTGAACCAGCTCCGTCATGTCCGCTTCCTTCGGGACGCAGCCGGTATAGAGGAACACATGAGAAAGCATAAGGTGCTGCTCAAACCAAAGTTTGATCTTGTTCTGGAAAAACTTGACGCCCTCGACGGTCGGAACATCGCTACCTGGACCAGGCCAAAAGGCGGATATTTTGTCTCCTTGAACACGAGGCCGGGACTGGCCAGCGAAGTTGTGGCGCTGGCCGCCGGGGCAGGCGTCAAATTAACGCCAGCCGGGGCAACTTTCCCTTATGGTCGAGACCCGCAGAATCAGAATATACGCATTGCTCCCACCTATCCCTCAATTGAAGAACTTGACCAGGCCATGGATGTATTCGTCACCTGCCTGGAATTGGCCACCCTGCACGCCCAGGACAGATAACCCTCAGTGAATAGACAACTACCCGAAGACTTCGCAAAACTGGAATTACCAGATGAACTCTGCCAGGCCATTCTGGAACTCGGCTTCGAATCCTGTACACCCGTACAGAATGAAGTTCTGCCACATTCTCTCGATGGCAGGGACATTATTGCGCAGGCGCAGACGGGGACCGGCAAGACAGCTGCGTTTCTGATCTCCATCATCAGCTACGACCTCGAGAACCCCACCTACGATGAAAGAGACCCTGGAACACCCTTCGCACTGATTGTTGCCCCAACTCGGGAACTGGTCATTCAGATCAGTAACGACGCCGAGGAACTAACAAAATTTACCGACCTCACCGTTGCATCGGTGGTCGGCGGCATGGACTACGACAAGCAGCGCAATCAACTGAAGCATCCGGTTGACATAGTCGTCGCTACCCCTGGCAGGTTGCTGGATTTCGCCCGTTCCGGCACGGTGGATCTCAGCCAGGTTGAAATACTCATCCTTGATGAAGCAGACAGAATGTTGAGCATGGGTTTTATCCCCGATGTTAAGGCCATCGTCGCCCGCACGCCGAGGAAGCAACAACGACAAACCCAATTGTTCAGCGCAACCTATAGCGAAGATATTAAACGGCTGGCTGCATCCTGGACTCTCGATCCTGTGCGCATTGAGATTGCGCCGGAACAGGTTGCTGTCGACACCGTCGATCAGCGAGTCTTCCTGACCTCCGAGGATGAGAAGTACACGGTCCTGTACAACCTGATTGAAGTCTACGAACTGGATCGAGTGCTCATCTTCGTCAATCGACGCGACGAATCACGTGAACTCGAATCCAAGCTGAGACGTCACGGTTTTCCTACAGGTTTATTGGCGGGCGATGTTCCACAGAAAAAACGCCTAAGGACACTGGAAGATTTTCGCTCAGGTAACATCACCGTATTGGTCGCAACCGACGTCGCTGGTCGGGGTCTGCATATTGATGACATCAGTCACGTTATCAACTACAACCTGCCCGAAGATCCTGAGGACTACATCCACAGGATCGGTCGTACCGGACGTGCTGGCGCCGAAGGGATCTCGATTACCCTGGCCTGTGAAAGCGACGCTTTCATGCTGCCTAATATTGAAGCGTTACTGGGGCGCACCCTGCAATGTGAACATCCACCCGAGGAGTTAATCACCGAGACGCCAACACTCCCGCCCGCTCCCAGGGCTGAACGACCCCAGAACAAAAAAAGAGGCAGGCGAGATCGGGGCAGGCGACGATAAGCACAAGGAGAGCATGATGGCCAACATTCTTGTCGAGCAGATCCGCCAGGTAACCGTCATTACCATCAATCGACCTGCTGTACGAAACGCAGTAGATGGACCTACGGCAAACGAACTCGCGGCAGCCTTCCGGGCTTTTGATGCCGACGACAACCAGCTTGTCGCTGTCCTTACCGGGGCGGAGGGCACATTTTGCGCCGGCGCTGATCTTAAAGGTATATCTGAAAACAGGGGCAACAAGGTCAGGGAAGAAGGTGACGGCCCTCTCGGCTGCACCAGAATGCTGCTGTCAAAACCAGTTATTGCCGCTGTGGAAGGACATGCTGTTGCCGGAGGCCTGGAGCTGGCAGTGTGGAGCGACCTTCGCGTTGCAGCCTCTGATGCTGTATTTGGCGTTTACTGCCGGCGCTGGGGTGTACCGCTGGTAGACGGGGGTACGATTCGCCTGAGCCGGCTGATTGGTCACAGCCATGCCCTTGACCTGATCCTCACTGGACGTGGCGTCTCTGGCGACGAAGCCAAAACCATGGGCCTCGCCAATCGGCTCGTCGAGCCCGGGCAGGCTTTGGCGACAGCCATCGAACTGGCTGAGTCCCTGACCTCGTTCCCTCAGATGTGTATGCAGGCCGACAGGCTATCAAGCTACGAACAATGGGGCATGTCGTTACCGGATGCTCTGAAAAATGAATATCGCCATGGTTGGGAGGTCATCGCATCCGGCGAGACCAAGGCAGGTGTGACCCGATTTGCCGAAGGAAAGGGCCGTCACGGGGACTTCTCAGATATCTGATTCGCCCCAACGATTCCAG
>CAXPUI010000258.1:0-3279 GCA_964220205.1 Candidatus Allofontibacter communis
CCAGTCCATAAGGCGTCGGCAGTCGATCAAACATGTCGAATTCCACATGCAAGTCCTTGTGCTTGAGAAAATTACTGACCGTGTAAAATCCGGACGGGCCAGCACCGATAATCGCTACTCTTAAAGGATTTGATTCACTACCTATTTCAGACATCACTACTCCTCCAACACTGTCTGCAAGGGTAGCATAGAGACGTACCTGACCATAGATATGTCGTGTTGCATCTCGCGGCAAGGACCAACTTCTTGGATAATGTCAGGTTGCTGGTACAGCAAATAACAATAAAACGAGAGCGAGAGACTTGACCGACCTCGACATCCCGGCGAACTCTACCCTGTCATCCACCGAACGACTGCTGGCCCGGTTGGGCATACGCCCGGAAGACAAGTCCGTTACAACACTGCTGTTCAGCAACATGTTCATGTCGGGTATCGCCATCGGCATGATCAGGGTATGCGCTTTCACCCTGTTCCTTGAGCATTGGAAATCTGAACAACTCGCCCTAATTGCGATACTGATAGCGGTTGTCGGCATGCCCATGACGCTGGTCATTGAACGCCTGACCCGCCGTTTTGGTGTACACAATTACCTGTTCACCATACTCGGCGTTATCCTCGTCGGGCTTGCAACCATGCGACTCTGTCTCGAATTCAGCGGCAGCAAATACCTGGTATTCACGCTGCCGCTGTTCTTCGAACTTACCTACATGCTGTTCAGCCTCCAGTTTCTTGCCCTTCTCTCGCGGTTACTCAACGTCAGGCAGACCAAACGACTAACCGGTATCGCCCGTTCCGGCGAATTTCTCGCTGAACTGACCGGAGGCCTGGTCGTAGTCATGCTCCTGCGCTTCATGCAGGTAGACGATCTACTGGTCGTCGCCATGCTGACCACGCTCATCGTGATTGGCATCGTCGGCTACACCATCAATCACTTTCGGGAAGCACTGGTTATTCAGCCTGAACCGCCAGCCATCGATACGGACATTGAAACGACCACGCAGGCACCAACAGGATTGCTGGGGATGCTGCGACTACCCTATGTCAGGCTGATCACCTTCTGCTATGTCGCCTACATGTTTGCCTACTTCTTTCTGGAGGTGGCTTTCTATGACTATGCCGCGAGGCAGTTTACTGACGAAAAGAACCTCGCGTCCTTTATTGCCCAGTTTTATGCCATCGCCGGTTTCCTGACCATGCTCACCATGATCTTTCTCTTTGCACCTCTACTCAGAAAAGCCGGCATTATCGCCGGCATCATCTCGTTCCCGCTTATCATCTTTCTCGGCGCTTCGACAGTCACCGCCATGGAAACACTTGGACTGCCAGCGCTGTTGATCTTTGCCATCATGGTCATCACCAATGGTTTACGCATCATTCTGCAGTCTGCTATCTGGAAGAACAGTGTGGCAATCCTCTTCCAGGTCCTGCCCGACCGACAACGCAGCCAGGGAATAGCCCTGACTGAAGGGGTTATCGATCCATTAGCCGGCGGCCTGGCCGGTGTCTGCCTGTTCATACTGACAACGCACCTGGCCATGGAACCCAAGTCCTTTCTCTTCATCCTTAGCGGTCTGATGGGGATCTGGGTCATGGTCGGTTTCCTCGTCAGACGGCACTACCTCTCAAACCTCATGACCAACATTCAACAACGCAAACTGGGCGAAATTTCACTGACTGAACTCGACAGCGCCAGCCTGAAGATCATCAGGGACCGGCTGAACAGTCAGTATCCCAACGAGGTTCTCTATTGCCTGAACCTGCTGGAAGCCATCAACGATCCACCTATAGCCGAACTCCTGGAAAAGCTCCTGGCCCACCCTGAAGACATTATTCGCGTTAACGTCCTGGAACGCATTGCGAATCAGCGGGTCACAACACTATCCAGCCGTGTCGCCGACCTGATCGACCAGGTGCGTGAAACGGCTGTACTCTCCCAGGCGCTCAAAACCTATGCCACCCTGGCGCCTCCGGACACCCGGGACAAACTCATACCCTTCCTTACCAGCCCCAAGCCGCTATTGCGTAAAGGGGCCATGGTTGGTCTGTTGAGTTATGACAGAACAGACCACTCCACCGGGCAGCAGCTGCAGAGCCTCATAGAAGCTACCGATCCCCAGGAAAGAATATTGGCCGCTGACGTCATCAAAGAGATTGGTGACAGCCACTTCTCGGATCAGCTGGTCGAACTGCTGGCTGACAAAGAAGCACCCGTAGTCGAACGCGCCATACTGGCCAGCACCGGTGTCAACGATGCTCGGCTGACCGCTATTCTGGTGAAGAAAACCGCCAACCCGGCCTTGAGGGGGGTAGCCAGTCATACTCTTACGCAGCTTGGCACTGCAGCCCTCTATGAACTGGACGCCGGACTCAGATCAACTGAGACGTCGCGACAGGAAAAACTTTGCCTGCTCGATACTGTCACTGGTATCGGCGGCGAGCAGGCCATCGCCATGCTTCTGCAACATATCGACATCGCTGTGCCAGAGCTCCGTCATCACGTCTACCTGGGGCTGGCAACTCTCAATTACCAATCTCACGCAGACGACAAGTACCGGTTTGTGACCAGCCTCCGCGAAGAAGTCGAATCGATCGTCTGGTTACTGGCCGCAATAGAAGATCTCGCCGGGGAGCCTGAGTACAAGACGCTGCACGACGCTCTATGCAACGAACTCTCCATCCGACGGGACATGACACTTCTGCTCATGAGCTTCCTGTTCCCCTCTATCGTCATTCTCGACACGCGAGCAAACCTCGATTCCACGGTTTCGGAACGCCGTGTTTTTGCTCTGGAATTACTCGACAACCTGCTCACCAGCGAAATCAAGGAAATCGTCCTGCCAATTCTTGACGACCTGACCACTACTGAGAGACTGGAACAGATGTACAGCCACTTCCCGCAGGCAAAGATGCAGGCCCGAGAACGGTTTAACGATGTCATCACGAACCACTATGAGCATTCGTTCTACTGGAGCCGCAGCTGCATGCTCTACCAGATCGGGTTGGTGGCAGCCGATACTTACCAGGAACAGGTGGAAATTGGCCTGCGGGACACCGAAGTGGTCATTCGGGAAACGGCGCTCTGGTGCCTCGCTCAATTGCGATCCAGTGGCTGGCAACAACGGGCAAGCACGCTGCTTGATGATGCGAGTCCCACGATCAGAATCCTAGCGCAGCGTCTGTGTGATGAAGCTGCCAACTGAATGAACCGGAATATCTCTACAGGGCTATCGCCATGAATGTGGCATAATTCCGCCCATGCTGTTGACCATCGAGAAAGTA
>CAXPUI010000259.1:0-3529 GCA_964220205.1 Candidatus Allofontibacter communis
TGAGGTCCAAAATCGGGCTCTATGACTGTATCAAGAGACTGAACTATAAAGCGGGTCAAACCACTAGTTCAAGCGCGGTCTGTCGAATAGGAGGCGACTTGGTCTGAGTTTAGCTTGTAAAATCCCTGGTTATGACAGTTTTTGAAAAAATCAGTAATGAGCTCAAAGCGAGTTCTATCAATCTGGACGCGGCAGAGCTTCATGGGCTGTTGATCGGTTATACCTGCGGCATGAAGGATACACAGGCGGGGCAACGGCGCGCGCTTTATGAGAACTGGTTAGGCGGCGAACCGTCAACAACCATCGTTGAGCTACTCGAGTCCGCTCATGCTGCTGCCCTTGAGAACCTGGATGAGTTCTCGGACTTTGAATTCCGGCTGGTACTCCCTGCTGAGTCAGCGCCTATTGATCAGCGTGTTGCTGCACTGGCGTGCTGGTGCAGCGGTTTTCTCTCTGGTCTTGGAGAGTCTGGCAAACAGCCTGCAGAACTCCATGAGGATACGGCAGAAGCCCTGGCTGATCTTGCCAGGATCGCCGCAGTGACCGATGAAGTTCCCGAAGGCGAAGAGAATGAAGAGGACCTGGCAGAGCTTGAAGAGTTCGTGCGTATCAGTGTACTGCTGATATTCGCTGAATCCGAAGCCAAGCGCCTGCAGTGATTGATACGGTTGACATGGTAAAGCGCGAACCGAAAAAAATTACCACCAAGGATTATCGCAATAGACGGCGTGGGCTCATGTCCATGCTGGAACCCAACAGCATTGCCATTCTCCCGGGTGCTGTCGCCCAGGTGAGAAATGCGGATGTTGAGTTTCGGTTTCGCCAGGATAGTAACTTTCATTACCTGACTGGATTTGCAGAACCCGATGCGGTGCTGGCGCTGATACCGGGTCGGGAGTATGGCGAAGTTATTCTTTTCTGCAGGGAACGCGACCACGATCATGAACGTTGGCATGGCGCGATCACCGGACCCGATGCTGTCATGGACCAATACGGTATTGACGACGCATTCCCTATTGCTGACATCGACGACATACTGCCGGGTCTGATTGAAGGTCGATCAAGACTCTATTACCCGATGGGTAATGATCTGGAATTTGACAGCCAGATCATTGACTGGGTAAAGATGATCAATAGCAGCGGGCAAAAAGGCGCGGAACCGCCCGGTGAATTTATCCAGCTCGAACAATTTCTGCATGAACTGCGGCTCTTTAAGAGCGCTGCGGAAATCAATTTGATGCGGTACGCAGCCAGGGCGACCTGTCTCGGTCATTTGAGGATTTTAAGGAGCACCCGACCGGGTATGATGGAATATCAGGTTGAGGCAGAGCTTTATCATGAGTTTGCGATGCATGGGGCCCGCGAACCCGCTTATCCGGCGATCGTGGGTGGCGGGGGCAACAGCTGTACGTTGCATTACCTCGCTAACGATGACCAATTGCTGGAAGGAGATCTGGTTCTGGTGGATGCTGGTGGTGAATATGAGAACTATGCCTGTGATCTGACGCGTACGTATCCCGTCAACGGACGCTTTTCCCCGGCTCAGGCGGAAGTCTATAACATTGTATTGAAAGCACAGCAGGCCGCTATCGACGCGGTCCAACCTGGGAATACGTGGAACCAGCCGCATGAAGCCGCCGTTCGAGAGATAACAGCAGGGTTGATAGATCTCGGTATTTTGCAGGGGGATCTTGAGTCACTGATCGCAAAAGAGGCTTACTTGATCTACTACCCGCACAAAACAGGTCACTGGCTCGGTCTTGATGTCCATGACGTGGGTGATTACCAGGTGGACGGTTTGTGGCGTGTCTTTGAAGAAGGAATGGTGACGACGATAGAGCCTGGTATCTACTTTGACTCGCAGGACATGGATGTCCCGGAAAAGTACCGTGGAATTGGGGTACGGATCGAAGATGATGTTCTTGTGACCCGCACGGGTAACGACATACTGACGAGTGACGTACCAAAAACGATCGAGGCGATCGAAACGTATATGGCAGCAGTTAACTGATGACAGATGTGATCGTTGTAGGCGCAGGCGTTGTCGGCCTGTCGTTCGCCGTTGCTGCCGCTCGACAGGGCTTCTCTGTAGAGATTTATGACAGGAAGAGCTGTCCGGAAGCCCCCCGCAAGGAGTCATCGAATGTTCTAGCAATCAACCCGTCGTCGCGGAGGTTTCTTGAGGAGGAAGGCGCCTGGTCCTTGATCGGAGACCAATACAAAACGCCCTACACAGAAATGTCAGTGAAGGATGGTACAGGTAGTGGCGGTATAGCGTTTTCCGCCACCGAGATGAACCTGACAGAGTTGGGTTACATCGTCGATCAATCTGCCTTGCTGGCCGCACTCGTCGCGGTGGCTCACCGGCGTGAGACTCTGCAGCTTAATTGGCAGGCTGGATTTGATATCCAGGACGTCGAGGTGCCGCTGCTCGTCGCTGCGGATGGCGTTCATTCTGAAATTCGCCAGCAACTTAAACTCCGAACGGTTGGCTTTGACTATCAACAAACAGCAACAGTTTGTACGGCAAGAATCGCACGACCCCACGGGTATTGTGCCAGGCAATGGTTCCTGCAGGGGGGGCCGGTCGCACTGCTGCCTTTGGCGGACCAGTATTGCGTAGCTGTTGTCTGGTCTTGTTTCGATTCAAGGGCGGCATTGGATGAAGAGGTTTTTTTGGAAGAACTGCAGCTGGCGACTGAGGGAGAGCTGGGTACTATTGAGTCCGTAGGCCCGAGATTTGAATTTCCGCTGCGGCAGCAACAGGCGTTGCGATACGTGACCGATGGTGTCGCTTTGCTTGGCGATGCGGCGCATGCTATTCATCCGCTTGCGGGCCAGGGTGCTAATTTGGGATTCAGTGATGCCCGCGTCCTGATAACGGAATTGTCCGCTGCTAGAGTTGAAGGGCTGCTGCCGGGAGATCTGAAAGTATTGAAAAGGTACGAAAAAAACCGGCGGGGTGAAAATCATGTGGCTGGCCTGGTCATGGAAGGCTTTCACAGGTTGTTTACCAGTGGTTCAATTTGGTCGATGTTGTTGCGCAACCATGGTCTCAGGTTCGTTGATGGCAACGCCATGCTAAAAAAACTCGCCATTGGTTTGGCATCGGGTTAAAGATGAGTAAACTAACTGTTTACTCATTCAACCTTCCACCCGATGGGGCACCGAACACCACTCTTTGATTGTCACCAGCAACTGGGTGCCAAAATGGTGGACTTTGGCGGTTGGGATATGCCCATCCACTATGGTTCGCAGTTAGAAGAACATCATTCCGTGCGAACCTCTGCAGGCGCCTTTGACGTGTCCCATATGACGGTCCTGGAAATCCATGCCGCGGATCCGGGTGGTCCTGAAGCCTTTCTTGACAGGTTGCTTGCCAACGACATTCGGCGGTTGACCAGGCCTGGTCAGGCCATGTACTCAGCCATGTTGAATGAGGAAGGTGGCGTTCTTGATGACCTCATCGTCTATGCGACAGGTAACCCGGCACTGATGGTGGTGAACTGTGCGACACGTGAGAAAGACA
>CAXPUI010000260.1:0-5576 GCA_964220205.1 Candidatus Allofontibacter communis
GGCGTCGGGAAACAGACCATCTATCGATGGTGGTCGTCACGCGCAGACCTCGTGCTCGAAGTCTGGCAGGAGAAACTGCTGCCAGCCTTGTCGCCCTACGATGGCAAAGCTGACCTGCAGACCTATCTCTAACGTTCACTTTTCACTTTCGGCAAACAACTGGGCCGCACGGACTGCAGGCAAGCAGCCGTTTGTGTCCTCGCTGAAGCACACCGTGATCCCGAACTCTATCGACGGATGGAAGAGATTGTCTACGCTCCAAGAATTGCACTCATCACCGACGCCTTTCGCCAGGCACAGGCGGATGGGAAGTTCCCCGCCGATGCCGACGTCAACCTGATCATCGACTCACTGTACGGCGCAGTTTGGTACAAAGTCCTGATTCGGTTCGAAACCGTCAATCGTAAGTATGTTAACGACCTTGTCGCACAGGTCTTTACTTCTGCCAACTAGTCCACCAGATCATGATTTCCACTTGCCAGGCGACACTAACGGCCGTCAGACTGCCCTGAGCCATGGAGTACAGTAGACTGCAAAGCAGGCATTCAGCAAAGCAGCCTCGACCAGCAACAGGAGGACGCATCGATGAAGATCAAACTGACCAGCATTTTTGTTGAGGACCAGCAGCACGCGCTGGCCTTCTATACGAATGTGCTCGGATTCAAAGTGAGCCAGGATTTCCCTGTCGGCGAGTTTCGCTGGATACAACTCGCCTCACCAGAAGGCGGCGACGCAGAACTGTCGTTGGAACCAAATGCAAATCAGGCTGCCAGAACCTACCAGCAGGCCCTTTTCGAGCAGGGTATCCCTATGACAGCTTTTGAGGTGGATGACCTCGAAGCCGAGCACAAGAAACTCGTCGAACGCGGCGTCGAATTTACTACCAACCCCATTGATGCCGGTGCCGTCAGGCTCGCGATCTTTAACGACACGTGCGGAAATCTTATCCAGATTTACCAGCAGGCCGCCAGCTAACTGCTTCCAGCCGACGACGACCCGAAGGCATCAGGCACGAGGCTGGCACTTCATCGGCCGGCTATAGACATCTTTTTCAGCGATACGCCCGTCCCTGAAGGTATAACGCTCGACACCGATGCGCTCGAAAGCGTTACCCGTCGGAACATCGGTACCCGTCACTCGATAGGTCATAAAAGTCGCCTCGGGTGCGTGGTGAAATACGACGTCTTCAAAGCGCAGATCTTTTTGAATAGTCTTACGCTCCTCAAAAAAAGCCTCTATCTGTTCGCGGCTATTCATTAACCTAGGCTCATCGTTCACGAGGATTGAATAAGCAAAGTCAACGGTGACGACCTGGTACATCGCGTCCAGGTCCTGCTTAAAGAACGCACGCCCAAAAGCCTTAAACAGCGTATCTCGTTCTTCGCGTGTTGGGATCATTAGTGTTCTCCTGCTTGATTGAACCTTCGAAATCTCTGCCAGCATCGCCAATATTAACAGGTATACTCTGTGGTCATTTAGACTGACTGCAATAACCTGCTATGACCCGCCCTTTTGCCAATGATCCGTTCCTCACCAACAATTACGCGCCTATTCGTTCAGAAAACGACGCGCCAAACCTAGTCATTGAAGGCGATCTGCCGCACGAGTTACAGGGTACGCTTTACCGTAACGGCCCCAACCCACTCTACCCTCCCCGGGATCGTTATCATTATTTCAGCGGTGACGGCATGATCCACGCAGCCACATTCGCTGACGGCAGGGTCTCTTACCGAAACCGGTGGGTCCGTACCGAAAAATGGACCGCGGATGCAGAAGCCGGTGAAGCGCTGTTTGGCTCCATGGGAAATCCTGGAACGTCTGACAAGCGCGCTCAGGGTGTGCGTTACAACGTTGCCAACACTCATATCGTCAAACACGCTGGTCGGCTACTGGCACTGGATGAAGGCAACCCACCTTTCGAACTTGATAACAGTCTCAATTCCCTCGGCTCCTACACTTACAATGACAGACTACCGGGACCAATGACGGCTCATCCGAAATTCGATCCAATGACCGGCGAAATGCACTTCTTCTGCTATAACCTCGGCGGCATGGCCTCGCCAACCATGGGGTATCACGTTGCCAACGCTGACGGAGAGCTGACTACTGTCGAACAATTCGACAGCCCCTATCCCGCGATGGTCCATGACTTTGCCATCACCAGAAACCATATTCTCTTCCCCCTTTTTCCGGCGACGATCGACCTTGAGCGCGCGATGCAGGGCGGACCCATGATTGCCTGGGATCGCCAGCTACCCAGCTACATAGGTATCTTGCGACGGGGTGACCCTGCCAGTGAAGTCCGGTGGGTATCAGGCGAGCCCAGCTACGTTTTTCATCCGATGAATGCCTATGAAGAAAACGAAACAATCATTCTCGACATGCACAATTATCCTGCCGCACCGGGATTTCCAGGAGCTGATGGCAGCAAACCCAGCCGGGATGATGCGGAGGCTGTACTGGAACGCTGGACTATCCCGTCAGCGTCCAGCAGCGACACCTGGACAGTAGAACAACTCGACGACCGCCCTACCGAGTTTCCGAGAGTCGCTGATTCCGTTGTCGGAGAATCCTATCGCCACGGTTATGCCGCTACGTCTGTATACGGTACTGCGGCACGCACGACCTACGATTCACTTGTTCACTATGATTTAAAGCAAGGCACATCCAAGGTCTGGTCGCTGTCTAAGGGAGACTGCGTTTCGGAACCCGCCTTTGTACCCCGGTCTGACAATGCACCGGAGGGGGACGGCTGGCTCGTCGCTTTTGTTTATCGGGAGGAAACCAATACCAGCGATATCGCTGTTCTGGACGCGGGGAATATCGATGCCGGCCCCATCGCTACTGTGCGCATGGACACCCGAGTACCGAACGGTTTTCATGGTACCTGGGTTGCACAGGGAAACTCAGGTTGAGCGCGCTCCCTGGAGGGCTGAGACCCTAGTTCGGGACCCACGCCCGGAGCCCTGAGTTTCCGAACCTGACATGCCCGAGGCTGAGGGTCCCGGGCTCCAGCTTCACGGGCGACATAGTTATTGGCAGCCTGCCAAATTATTGTTATGTTATAACATCTATCACATGTTTTTCGTCGCTGCTGATGGTTCCTGCCAACAAACTACCTGTCACCGTTCTCTCGGGATTCCTGGGCGCAGGGAAAACAACGGTGCTCAGCCACATTCTGAACAACCGTGACAGTAAAAAGGTCGCTGTGATCGTCAACGACATGAGTGAAATCAACATCGACGCAGCAACTGTTCGAAACGACATCTCCCTGAGTCGCAGCGAGGAGAAACTGGTTGAAATGAGCAATGGGTGCATCTGCTGCACCTTGAGGGAAGACCTTTTAGTAGAAATAACCGAACTTGCGCAAGCCGGTCGGTTCGACTACCTGGTCATTGAATCGACGGGCATATCAGAGCCTCTGCCAGTAGCCGAGACCTTTACCTTCGCCGATGAGAATGGCGTCTCGCTGTCGGATATTGCGCATCTCGATACCATGGTGACAGTGGTAGACGCCGTTAATTTCCTCAAGGACTTCGATGAGGCCAGATATCTTCAGGAAACAGGTGAGTCCCTGGGCGATGAAGATGAACGGAGTGTTACCGACCTGTTGATTGAAC
Source organism: Candidatus Allofontibacter communis (assembly GCA_964220205.1). Taxonomy (GTDB): domain Bacteria; phylum Pseudomonadota; class Gammaproteobacteria; order Pseudomonadales; family Azotimanducaceae; genus UBA9659. The sequence goes on from CAXPUI010000260.1 coordinate 3,621, forward strand.
AGGTTGAGTTCGCTGACGTTATCCTCATCAGCAAAACAGACCTGGTGGATAAATCACATATTGACCGCCTGACAGCGATCCTTAAGACACTGAACACTGAGGCAACGATATACCCTATCACGCAGGGCCAGGTTGAAACGGATAAAGTCCTGAATACAGGGCTCTTCAGTTTTGAACGGGCAGAAGAAGCACCGGGCTGGCTAAAGGAAATGCGCGGCGAACACATCCCGGAGTCGGAAGAATATGGCATCAGCAGTTTTTCTTATGAAGCACGACGGCCGTTTCATCCCGAGAAGTTCTATCACTTTCTTCACAGCACGGAACAGTTCGGCAAGCTGATTCGATCCAAAGGCTATTTCTGGCTGGCATCGCGCCCTCAGTTTGCCGGCCAGTGGAGCCAGGCTGGCGGTATTGCCCACTTCGGCTTTGCCGGCATGTTCTGGATGGCCATACCGAAAGAAAACTGGCCCACAGATTCTGACACCCTCGCTGCTATCAATCAGTTATGGGAAGAACCCTTTGGCGATATGCGCCAGGAACTCGTGTTTATCGGTCAGGACCTTGACCAGGCAGCTATGATCAGCGCACTTGATGCCTGCCTGTTAACCGAAGAACAAGTCCTGCAAGGCAAATCAGTCTGGCTCTCCTTACCAGATCCATTTCCCCCGTGGCGAGATAATGAACAGGCATCATGACACCAACCAGATGCACGGCCTGCCATCATCTACGCTTGGGATTACAGGCATAACGCAGCCTATAACCATGATCCTATTCCAGCGAACTGATGCGACCGCCCCGTATTCGATCACGGAATTTACCTCATCAGGTTCAGCACAACCCATGAAGACGAAGTATCACAATGCAGCAGATTGTTAGCGATCAGATTGCCGACTTTACGGCCATTTACGACGAAGAAGTCGAGTTGGTTAACGTCTCCAGGCCAAAGTCAGAGCAGCTCGAAAACCTGGCTGATCAGCTGTTTGCCTCCCGACGCGTGTTGGAATTGCGCTGGCAGCAAGACGCGTTAGACCCGGGACCAGCAGAGCGTGAATTACAAACATCTCTCGACAATAGCGACAGTGTCGCTGCTCTGGCGCGCGAAATCGCGTTCGTCAATGAAGTCTTACATGAGTTACTTGGTTGCAAAGAGATCGGCGTGCGCGTTACTACGCTGAATTCACCAATGTGTCCTCGTTTTCATATCGATGCAGTCGTCTGCCGCATGCTCATAACCGTGAGCGGTCCAGGCACCGAGTGGATCGCGTGTAATGATGTCGACCGAGGTGTGCTCGCTGACCGGAGCTCCAATGTAACCCCGATAAGAGACGGTGGAGAGGTCAAACAATTTTCATCAGGGAGCATGTCGCTGCTCAAGGGAGGAACCTGGCAAAGAGGCTTCGACGGCGTCGTCCATCGTTCACCTCACGACAGAGAGCAGCGTCTCTTGCTATCATTCGACCCGATTTTTTCTGACTAATCCCAACAACATCATGGAAACCTGGATTTTATGTCTATTACGAGCCTAAAAAATGTCCTGAATATCTTTAAGGGCGATGATCTTTCGTCTGAACAGCAAGCGCAGCTCTTCAACGAAGTCGCATTGATGACACTCGCCCGCGCGACTTCCGCAGACAGCAATATCAACCAGATTGAGGTAGAAAAAGTCGCCAGCGTACTAAAAAAACGTACGGGAGAAGACTTCCCTCTCGCAGAGATCAGAGTCGTCGCACAGTCTGCCATCTTCGAACAGGCTCCCCTTGACCGTTACATCAGATCCTCAGCAAAGAAACTCGACTGGCAGGACCGGCTCAGTATCGCGGAAGCTCTGGCTGAGGTCATCGAAGTTGATGAAAAGGTAACAAACCGAGAACTCCGTTTTTTCGATGAGATAGCGGAGGCATTGGAACTGACACCCTCCCAGCTGATCGGCTTGAAGCCTGATCAATGATCACGAGC
>CAXPUI010000261.1:0-5281 GCA_964220205.1 Candidatus Allofontibacter communis
GCTGAACAACGTCGAACCCGCCTATCATTTCATGAAGGTGGACCCAGTGGCGGTTGCCATCTCAGTGCCTTACCTGGAAATGGCGTCGCGTGGTATGCCGGCCCTGATGTGCTTCTTCTGTCTCAGGTTTCTGGCCGATGGCATGGGATATACACGCCCCGCCCTCCTCATCGCTCTCAGCGCACTGGTGCTGAAAATTCCATTGAACTACGCCCTGATCTACGGTGAGTTCGGCTTCCCGGAGATGGGTGGTGTAGGGTGCGGAGTGGCCCAGGCAATCGTCATGTGGTTACAATTCTTCCTGGTCCTGTTCGTCGTCTTTCATCGCCGCTTCGACATCACCGGCTGGAGGAGCCGTTTCTCCTGGCCGACCTGGCAACGTATCAGACCACTGCTGATTATCGGCATTCCCATCGGCACAACAATTTTTGCTGAAATGGGTTTGTTTTCCTTCACGACCCTGCTCCTGGGCCGATTCGGCGCGGAAGTCGTCGCGGCTCATAATATCGCCATGAACCTGAACGCTATCTTCTTCATGCCACCCATGGCGATCGGCATGGCGGCAACTATACGCATCGGTTACCGAATCGGCGCAGGGGAGATCGAAGGTGCCCGGTCAACTGCCATGATCGCCGTGGCTACCACCACGGTCATAGCCGTAGTTGCCGCTTTTCTTATCTACTGGCTTAGAACGGAGATGGTGAACGTCTATACCACGGAAGCCACCGTTGCCGGCCTGGCTGTAACCCTGTTGACGTTTGTCGTCTTCTTTCTCTTTTTCGATGCTGCCCAGGCCACCTTCGTCGGTGCTCTGCGGGGCTACAAGGATACTCGTGTGCCCATGTACTTCGCCCTGCTGAGTTACTGGGCCATCGGCCTGCCCCTGGGCATGACGTTTGGTTTTGGTTACGTCGACGGACTGGAAGGTGTCTATGGCTTCTGGCTGGGACTGGCGACAGGGGTTGGAGTTGCCGCACTGCTGCTCGGTTACCGGCTATGGCGTGTCAGCGGAGACAGCCAGCTCATCAAAAAGCTCTCACTCGACGCTGAAAAACAAACCACCCCAGACCAAGCGACAACGACTTAATCGCCGAAAGCACCAGAGGTTTTCAGCTGTTCAATCGCCTGCTCCGAGTAACCTATTTCCCTGCAGATTTCCTCATTGTGTTCTCCCAGAGCAGGCACGGCGAAACTGATACGTCCGGGCTCCCGCAGGAATTTCAGAGGAATGCCTATATGTTCCTGACCGCTCTCGTCTTCCACGATCATCTCGCGAAAACGGAGTTGAGGATCATTCAGCCCCTCTCGCAGGTTCTTCACCGGTGCACATGCCGCATCGACGTCCGCGAACCAGTCAATCCAGTATTGCTGTGTCTCCGTCGCAAAGGTTTCCCGGAAAAACGACCTGACCGGCTCCTGTTTTTCACCCGGAGGCTGCTCACAACAAGCGAGAAGATCTTCCCGACCAAATTTGCTCAAGACCGCCCTGGCAAAATGTATCTCGGATGCACCGAGCACCACGTACCGGCTGTCCCGGGTCTCGTAGATGTTGTACATGGCACTACCACCCCAGATCCGCTCATCCTTCACCACGGGCGGTTCTCCTGCTGCAAATGCCTGCCCCATCGAGTTAGGCATGCAGGCGATCATCGAGTCCATCATGGCCAGGTCTATATAGTCACCTTCCCCGGTATCCGCGCGCCTGAGCAGCGCCATAAGGACGGCAGACAATCCCAGTGTTGCAGCCAACATGTCACCACTGGGAATCGCAGGCGCTACCGGTTTTCCTTCGTCACTCAAATTGACGCTTAGCACCCCGGCATACGCCTCAGTGGCTAAATCGTGGGCAGGTTTTTTGACGTAGGGACCGGATTGGCCGAAGGCAGACAAAGAGATATAAACCAGCCCCGGGTTCAGTGGCGCGAGGTCCTCGTAGCTCATTCCCAATCGCCCTGCCACACCCGGCCTGAACGCTTCAACGACAACATCCACCTCAGCCGCTAATCGATGAGCCAGCGTTCTTCCCGCTTCATGTTTCAAATTCAGCTGCAGGCTGCGCTTACCGCGATGCGTGTTGGCAAAGTAGACCGAGACGCCATCGCGGGTCTGGCCGATTGCCCGATTCGGCTCACCGGCACCGACTGGTTCCAGCTTGATGACATCGGCCCCCTGATCTGCCATCAGCTGCGTCAGGGTCGGTCCGGGCAGGAACAGCGAAAGATCGAGAACCTTGATACCGTCGAGCTTCATGCAGGATTTCTGTCCATGAGCTGGCGGGCAATAATAATTCTCTGCATTTCGTTGGTACCCTCACCGATGCACATCAGCGGTGCATCCCGGTAATAGCGCTCGACATGCAGTTCCTGGGAATAACCGTAGGCACCATGTATTCGCATGCACTCCGCCGAATTTTCCATCGCAGCCTCCGACGCAAACAGTTTCGCCATGCCTGCTTCCATGTCGCAGCGTTCACCGCGATCATAGGAACGCGCAGCATCTTCAACCAGCAGGCGCGCTGCATGACAGCGCGTCGCCATGTCACCCAGTTTCATCTGAATCGCCTGGTGCTGGCCGATAGGTTTGCCCATGGTTTCACGAATTTGAGCATAGGCCGTTGCATCCTGTAACGCTGCATTAGCAACGCCAACACCCCTGGCCGCCACATTAATACGCCCCAGCTCGAGTCCTCCCATGGTCTGCAGGAAGCCCTCACCTTCTTTGCCACCAATCAGGTTATCCCGGGAAATCCGGTAATCCTCAAACATCAGCTCAGCAGAATCTATGCCCTTGTAACCCAGTTTCTTTAACTTTCTGGATGCTGAAAAACCGGGGCCCTTCTCCGCAAGAAACAGGCTCATGCCTCGATGTCTCGGCTGGGCCTCAACGTCCGTTTTAACCAGCAATGCCACGCAGTTGCCTTCAAGACCATTGGAGATCCAGGTCTTGGTACCGTTGATGACATAGTCATCACCATCGCGCACCGCCCGGGTACGAATCGCCTGCAGATCGGTACCGCAATCAGGTTCCGTCAGAGCCAGTCCACCACGGAGTTCCCCTCTCGCCATCTTCGGCAGCAGCCGCGACTTCTGCTCCTCAGTCCCGAACCGCTCGACGGCAGCGGCCATGATCAGGTGAGAATTGAAGATACCGGTTAGAGACATCCAGACTTCAGAGATTCTGGTAACGATCTTGGCATAGGTCTGACTGGGTAATCCCATGCCACCATATTCCTGGGAAATCGTTGCACCAAACAGCCCCAGGTCTTTCATCTGCTCGACCATTGCATGGGGATAGGCGTCGGCATGCTCCAGCTCCAGCACCTGATCCCGGACGTCCTTGTCCAGCCATTTATCGATGGCATTCAGGATCTGTACTTCATCATCCATCGTGATCGTCTCACCCTGGCGATTGCTAATCTCCGTCATCAGATATCATCTCCCGGTTGATTAAGGTATTCGCTCAGTCCATAGCCGACCCGTTCACCATCGAGGTGATATTCGGTCATACCCTCGCAGATGTAGGTCACTGTCTCGGACCTGCGGTTACGCAGCGGAATCAGGTTCCTTACCTTGCCCTCAATGACGTGGCTGTCGCCGTTTTCCAGCTCAACGTGAGCCGTCAGCGCCTTATGGAAAGTAGATCCAGGCTCATACTCAGTTTCCAGGTCGACCTTGGTGATTCGTACAAACTCATCACCGCGATGGAACATTCCGCCCTGCCGATCTCCCACTACGGACAACACCATGCCGAGATCATCACCAAAGTTGCCGGTAATCCAGCGGTAGGAACGAATCGACTGCCAGTAGCGCGGACCCCAGGAGTGATCTCTCAGACCGTGACCTGCAATTTCAATCGGGTCACCATCGTCAATCTGCAGGGAACCTTGAACCCGCATGTGCTGTTCATAGTGTGCCCGAGCAAAGTCATTACCATCACCGGCATCCCCGACATGGCCGTACATGGGACCAACACCAAAGTGCATCAAATCGAGCTTTACTTTTTTGAAGCGATTGTTCTTGAATGCCTGACCTGGATCCTGCATGTCTCGAGGTTCCGGCATATGGAGCAAAGCGCCATCATAAACGGTGCGAACCTGTTCACCCGGTACGACGACTTCTACCCTGGCTCCACCAGCATTCCATCCGTCGTTATCTGATATGTCCGGTTTCTTGTAGTTGAACAGTGCAGAACCATCGGCATCAAAAACGATGGTGGTCATCTCTGCGTAACCCTCGTTCGCCCGGTTACCCAGGCGAATGAAACCACCTCGATTCTGGCTACGATCAAAGAAATTGAAGTAAACCGACTCGTTAAAATTTTCTTCAGGTCCCAGAGGGTGCGTGTAGTCGTCCTCGGGTTTTACGTTGCCTACGATCTTCACCATGACTTGTCTCCAGCTGTAAAACAGTCATGGTACATTAAGTTCAGGCAAAGCGAAGGCGGCTCGCATTGAACACCACGCTGACTGAAGAGAGCGCCATGGCAAAGCCCGCCAGGGTGGGGCTGACCAGGACTCCGGTAAAGGGATAAAGAACCCCGGCTGCGACCGGGATCAACAGGAGGTTGTATCCAAAAGCAGCAACCAGGTTCTGCCGTATGTTGCGTGTTATGGTTTTTGAAAGATCGATACCCGCAATTATGCCCTTGAGGGAACCTTTCAGGAGGACCACATCGGCACTCTCCTTGGCAATGTCGGTGCCACCTCCCATCGCAAAGGCAACATCGGCCCGGGCCAGCGCGGCAGAATCGTTTATGCCATCCCCAGCCATCCCGACAACCCGACCCTTTGCCTGCTCTTCCTCTATATAGCGCAGTTTATCTTCAGGCAGGCAGTCACCTTGATAGGTATCAAGCGCAAGAGATTTCGCGACCCGCTCAACCACGACCTCGCGATCACCACTAAGCATCACTACCTCCACGCCGGCTTCACTCAGGTCGTGGATCATGTCGGCAGCTTCACTTCGCACCTGATCTTCAATCAGGAAAAAACCCACAAGCTCCCCGTTCCGGGCTACATAGGTGACGGTCAGATTTTCCCTGACCTCATCAACCACCTCGACATCCATGCTCCGGAGCAGCGATGCTGTGCCCAGGACCAGTCTGTTGTCCCCTACCCGGCCCGACACGCCACCCCCCGCGTGATTGCTGAACTCAAGAACTTCAACCGCTTCGACTATCTCTCGCTCACAATAATCCCTGATGGCGCGCGCCAGAGGATGTTCTGAACGGATTTCAAGACCCAGGACCATCGCCATGACATCCTTATCGAGCCCCCGGGTCC
>CAXPUI010000262.1:0-3182 GCA_964220205.1 Candidatus Allofontibacter communis
TCCAGAAGCATTCAAATGAAAGGAAAGCAACAAGAAACACAGCGAAATTCTCAGCGGCACAACTCTGACCCTAAGGAGGCTTCCAGCTTCTCCCACCGAAACGCAGGTCCAGGGTCAGTTTTTCGCCCCGGGGCGATGTCACAGTGACCACAAACCCTGGCGATGGGGTATTTATCGATAAGCGCCTGACAGGCAGCAGTCAACTGCTGGTACTGAACGTCTTCATAGGCAATGGTATCCGTACCTTCCAGCTCGATACCGACGGAAAAATCATTACATCCACTTCGACCATGAAACTCAGACTCACCTGCGTGCCAGGCACGCTTATCGAAGTCAACGAACTGAACGATTTCGCCGGAGCGGCGGATCAACAGATGACTGGAAACACGCAATCCTTCCAGGTCCGTGAGCCCAGTCGAACCGGTATCGAGATGACCGAGAAACAAGTCTTCAATTTCGCGGCCACCAAACTCTCCTGGCGGCAGGGAGATTCCGTGCACGACGATTAAACTGACCTCATCGTCCGGTCGGTCATCACAATGCGGACTCGAGCTGTATCTGGCCTCGATCAGGCGATTCCCTGCTATCCTCACTTTTATACCCTGAATCAAATCGACGGCATCATATCACCGGTTTAGAATAGCCGCCTGAAGTAATAGGTAAGCTCTCGTGAACCCTACTAGAACAGGACAAGGCATGTTGTTCAGCGCCGCCGTTATCGGCATGGCGTTGCTGACCTGGTTCTTTGCTGGCGTCGAAGAAAGACAGTACAACCCGAATGCAGACCCAGCATCCCTGGTACACGCTGAAGCCATTGAGGTGCCCTTGCGTCGAAATCGATACGGCCACTACCTGGTCAACGGGCAGATTAATGGCAGCACCGTTGCCTTCCTGCTTGATACCGGTGCGACCGATGTTGTTGTTCCCGAAGCAACGGCGCAACGCCTGCAACTACCCTATGGCCGCCGCAGCCAAGCGATGACGGCCAACGGCAGGATAAACATCTACAGGACACGAATACGCGAGTTACAAATCGGAGAAATCAAGCTATATGATATTGATGCCAGCATTAATCCAGCCATGGCAGAAGGAGCCATACTTCTGGGCATGAGCGCTCTGGGCAGAATTGAATTTACCCAGGCCGGCGACACCCTCACCCTGCGACAGACGTCAAGCTAATGGATTACTTTTCGGACCTCAAGGAAACCGTCACTCGCGCACTGACTGAAGATATCGGTGACGGTGATCTAACCGCACAGATTATCAGTGAATCAGCAACGGCGACCGCTCGGGTGATTTCCAGGGAAAGCGCCGTCATCTGTGGGCAACCCTGGGTGGATGAAGTTGCCGGCCAAATCGATCCTGGTCTGCTGGTGTCATGGGATGTCGCAGACGGAGATGAAGTGCAGACGAATGATCAGCTCTTCACCGTGTCAGGCAAAGCCCGCAGTATCCTGACGGCTGAGCGTACGAGGCTCAATTTTCTTCAATCCCTCTCCGGCACTGCTACCGAAACCCGTCGTTACGTGGATTTGATCAGCGACACCGACGCTACGCTTCTGGATACCAGGAAAACCATTCCCGGTCTGAGAATGGGCCAGAAGTACGCGGTGAGCGTCGGGGGCGCACTTAACCATCGTATTGGTCTCTTTGATGCTTTCTTAATCAAGGAAAATCATATCCAGGCAACAGGCTCTATTGCCGCCGCAATCGTCCGTGCCAGGCAGATCAACCCGCATGTCAGAGTTGAAGTGGAAGTTGAAAACCTGGATCAGCTCGCTGAAGCGGTTTCCGCCAGTCCCGATTGGATCATGCTCGATAATTTCAGTATTGAGAACCTTCGCGAAGCTCATAATCTGTGTAGCAGTACCGGGATAAAACTAGAAGCATCCGGCGGTATTGAAGACATGAATATCCTCAAGGCTATAGCTGCGACCGGAGTCGATTACATATCCATCGGCGCATTGACAAAGCACTGTCGAGCCATCGATCTGTCGATGAGGTTTGACTGAAACCTTCATGTCACGTTATCGAGCCGCGTGGTATCACTTCCTGATTTCTCTGGGTATCCTTGTTTTCCTGGCCTATCTTGTCGTGTTCGTCTGGTATCCAGGCTTTTTCTTTACCATTGACGGTGGCTGGCAGGGCATGCGACTCATTACCGCTGTTGACCTCGTTCTCGGACCACTCCTGACCCTGATAGTCTTCAAGGCGGGAAAACCAGGATTAAAATTCGACCTGACTGTGATCGGTCTTCTGCAATCGCTGTGCCTTGCTGCAGGGTTATTTATTGTTTACAACGAGCGCCCCCAGTTTTTTGTTTTTTACGACGGCTACTTTTACTCCAACAGCGCTGATACTTATCTGGACTTCGGCCAGACTCCACCCTCGCCCAGCGAGTTTGCGGAAACGACACCAGCCTACGTCATCGCTCTGCCGCCAAGCGATCCCATTGAAGAAGCCGACCTCCGACGCCTGCTCTTTCAGGATCGCACCCCCTTGTGGGCCTATCCGGCGATCTATGAAACGCTCAGCGAGCATCAGGACAAAGTCATGCAAAGTGGCTTCCCGCTGGCAGAAATCAGAACTCGAGATAACGAGGGAGCTCTAGACCGGTGGATCTCCCGTCATGGAGGGGATGAAAGTGATTATCTCTTTGTTCCCGTCCAGTCCCGTTATGGCAACCCCTTTGTCGGTATAAGCAAACGGGACAGGTCTTTCATCGGCATACTCGACGTACCAGCGCCGCTTGCCAGGGGCGACGTACCGAACCAGGAGAACGATTAAGTACCGGCGTGATCCAATTCCCTGGCAATTTCACGTCGTATCTGTTCGTTGTCCGGCTGTAGTTTCATGATCAGATCAAACTGCTCTTCAGCTGCTGCCCGCCTGCCAAGTGCGTTTAAAGCAACACCGTGATAGAACCTGGCTGTCAGGGAAGCAGGCAGTAAGGCAACCGCCTCCCTGAGCAGCCACTCGGCCTCATGGTATTGCGCGGCCTCCAACCGCAAAATCCCGAGCGAATAATAACCCTTGAATAAACCTGCCGGACGATCATCTTCCGGCATTTGACCCAGTGTCCCCGCCGCTACCCGGTACCTGGAATCCGTCACATAGAGAGTGTGACTCCAGAGAGTCACCGAATTTTTCCAATGGGACAGGTACTGCAACGTTGTTAAGGC
>CAXPUI010000263.1:0-7359 GCA_964220205.1 Candidatus Allofontibacter communis
GACCTCGAGCGCTTTCTCCACTATCGTAACGTTGATGTCAGCACCGTCAAGGAACTGGCTTTTCGCTGGCGCCCGGATGTTGCGAAAGGTGTTTCAAAAAAGAACATGCACCGAGCACTTGACGATATCAAAGAATCCATCGAAGAGCTGAGATACTACCAGCAGCACTTTTTCAGCGTAGACGAGTGATCGCCCAGTTTATATGTTCGTCCGTTAGCGCAGATAGACCAAGTTTCGCTTCCAGTACCCTGATGGCAGCCTTGCTGGGCGGCCCGTTACCAATAGCTACCGCGATGTTCCTGATCCACCCGAGATAGCCTGCTCGTCTGATGGCGGAGCCCTCGGTTCTGATCAGAAATTCCTCTTCAGTCCACTGGAAGAGTTCCAGCAGGTCAGACGAGTCAAGATTGTGTCGAGGTGTAAAGTCTGACTCGGAAGCTTCAGGTGAGTATCTTGTCCATGGGCAGACCAGCTGGCAGTCGTCGCAGCCGAAAATACGATTACCCATAAGCTCCCTGAGTTCCATGTCGATGCTGCCGCGATGTTCGATGGTCAGATAAGAAATGCACCTCGTTGCGTCCAGCTGATAAGGTCCGACAAATGCCTTGGTAGGGCAGGCGTCAAGACAGGCGGTACAGGAACCGCATCGATTGCTCTGTTTGTTGTTGGAACGTGGTAACGGGAGGTTGGTCAGTATTTCACCGAGGAAGAACCACGACCCGGCACGTTCATTCAACAGCAGCGTGTTTTTGCCGATCCAGCCAAGACCTGCCCTTTCAGCGAACGCTTTTTCCAGGATAGGTGCGCTATCGGTAAAAACACGGGCGCTGAAATCGGTGAAATCTCGTTCAATGAGATAGTTTTCTATATGCCGGACAATCGCTTTGAGCTTGCCCCGAATCACCTTGTGGTAATCCCGGCCCAGCGCGTAGCGAGACACGTACGCGCTGGTATCAGTCGCGAGAATGGTTTCTGGTTCGGGCGTGCGCTGCAGGTAATCCAGTCTGAAGCAGATGACGGATTGGGTACCAGGATGCAGCCTGGATGGCTCACTCCTCAAGTCGCCATGTTTGCCCATATAAGCCATGTCGCCGTGGAATCTCTTTTTTAGCCAGTCGTCCAGATGCCGTTGATGGCTCGACTTCTCGGCGCTGGCAAAGCCGATATCAGCAAAGCCGAGTTGTTTGCCCCAAACCTGAATGCTGGCTGCCAGCTCTTGCCAATCAATGTCAGTCATAGAATGTCATATAATCAGGCTTTGACGATTTTGTGAACCAGCAGGTGGATCTCCTTTACAGCGCGGAACAGGTTAGAGAACTAGACCGTATAGCCATCGAAGAGCGTGGTATCAGCGGCCTTACGCTGATGAAACGAGCTGCGGAAGCCTGTGTCCTGGTGCTGCTGGAACACTGGCCAGCACCGGGCCCGATAGCCGTTCTCTGTGGTTCGGGAAACAATGCCGCAGACGGTTTCATCATCGCAGGGCTCCTCGCAGCGAGAGGATTCGACGTTCGATTGTGTCTGATTGGCCGTGAGCCGCAGCATCCCTCAGATGCTGCTGAGGCTTATGAGTTTGCGCTTGCTAACGGGATTACTGCCGTGAGCCTTGAAGAAGCGCTGAACGGCGCTGGGGTGATCGTTGATGCGTTATTGGGTACTGGTGCGTCGGGCGAAGTCCGCCCGCACTTTAAACAGGCGATTCAGGCTGCAAACAGAACTTCGTTGCCCATCCTAAGCGTTGATTTACCATCAGGGTTGTCCGCCGATACCGGTGCGCAAGCCGGTGAGTGTATCCATGCGTCACTCACGGTCACGTTTATTGGCCGTAAACTTGGTCTGTATACCGGCGATGGTCCGGAGTGTGCCGGTGATATTTACTTTGCTGATCTAGATGTGCCGGCTGATGTATTCAGGGCAGTCGCAGCGTCCGCGAATTGCCTTGATTACGGTACGGAAGCAGGCAACTTGAGACGACGACATCGAAATTCGCACAAGGGGGACAACGGTCATGTGCTGATTGTAGGTGGTGATACAGGAATGACTGGTGCGGCTGTCATGGCTGCCGAAGCCGCACTCTTTGCCGGTGCAGGGCTGGTCAGTGTTGCCACTCGTGACCCGATTGCGATCGTCACTCGGCGGCCTGAAATTATGGCGCGTCAAGTCGAAGATGCGGGAGAGCTCAGGAAACTTATGACCAGAGCAAGCGTTGTTGTTCTCGGGCCCGGACTGGGGATCGATGACTGGGGTCGTGCGCTCCTGGCTGAAGCGCTGACAGGATCATTACCCCTGGTCGTTGATGCGGATGGGCTGAATCTGATCGCTGAAATGCCTCTGTCCCGTGATGACTGGATACTCACTCCCCACCCTGGCGAGGCGGCCAGGCTGCTGGGTGAAAAGGCCATTCAGATGAATCGACCTGCAGCTGTCCGAGCGCTGATAGATAAATTCGGCGGAACGGTATTGCTCAAAGGCGCTGGCACACTGATCGGATCCCGGGATGAAATGTCGCTTTGTCCTTATGGTAATCCTGGCATGTCAGTCGCAGGCATGGGCGATGTGCTCAGCGGGGTCATTGCTGCGCTGGTGGCCCAGGGCCTGGCCCCGTTACAAGCCGCGAGATTGGGTGCCGTTGTGCATTCGTTAGCTGCTGATTACCTCGTGGACCGGCAAGGCGAAAGAGGACTCCTGGCAACTGAACTTCTTCCTGAAATCCGACGCCTGGTGAACCCTTGATTGTTGTTACTGTTGATGATGAACAGGCGATGCTCGCCCTCGGTGGCCAGCTCGCCACATTGCTCAGAGGACGTGGTGCCGTATTCATCAGGGGGCAGCTCGGCGCTGGCAAGACCACTTTGTGCCGAGGACTGTTGCGTGCGATGGGTCACAGCGGAGCGGTCAAGAGCCCGACTTTTACCTTGGTCGAGCCCTATGAGTTTCCGGATACGGAAGTATTTCATTTTGATCTCTACCGTCTGAGTGATCCGGGTGAATTGGATTACATTGGCATCGACGAATACTTTGCCGATGGACATCTTTGCCTCGTGGAATGGCCGGAAAAAGCATCAGGCCAGCTGCCTCAACATGACCTCGAGATATCTATTGATGTATCGGGTGAAAAACGGAACATAAGCATCCAGGCGATGTCGGCGGATGGTGAGACGATTTGCGAATCCCTTACGCAGCAAATAGTTGGTCAATCCTGACTCAGACCGGGGCAGTCATGATGGCTGCTTTACTGTGCGTGCTGGAAGTCGGTTTTGCCAAGACAAATATCGACGGATTGCGGGTTCGGCCCTCGCCGGAGCGGACTCGAGTAGTCTTTGACCTTGGTCAACCCACAGTGCATAAGGTCTTCACCCTGGAGAATCCTGACAGGGTCGTCATCGATTTAAGACAGGCGGAGCTGGCGGTTGATGTCAGTAAACTGAAACTGGTTGGCACGTCGATCAGTAGAGTCAGGACGTCGAGTCGCAATAACGGTAGAGACGTCAGGGTCGTGTTTGATATGAATCAGGCCGTCCAGCCCCGTAGTTTCGTGCTCGAGCCCATTATGCAGTATGGCGATCGGCTGGTGGTTGATCTCTATGATAAAGATCGGCCAAAACCAGCGATCGTTCAGAAATCTGAGAAATCCCTTACCCAGATGCGGGATGTAGTGATAGCGATCGATGCCGGTCACGGTGGTGATGATCCAGGCGCGATAGGGCCCACGCGACTTTATGAAAAAGATGTTGTGTTGAATATTGCCCGGGACCTGGCTGTCTTGTTCGACAAGGAGCCTGGTTTCCGATCGGTGCTGGTCCGCAAGGGCGACTATTTCATTGCCCACAGGAAGCGGACGGATATTGCTCGCGAGAGCCAGGCGGACGCGTTTCTCTCGATTCATGCCGACGCATTTAAAACGCCGAAGGTAAGTGGTGCGTCGGTCTATGCCATCTCACAAAAAGGCGCGACCAGTGAGACGGCCCGCTGGCTGGCGGAAAAAGAGAATCGCAGTGACCTTATCGGTGGCGTCGGTAGTGTGTCCTTAAACGATAAAGATGATCTGCTTGCCGGCATCTTGTTGGACCTGTCAATGACGGCCAGCCTCTCTCTCAGCCTGGAGATGGGTGAGTCGGTTCTCCAAGAGCTGGCCAAGATCAACAAATTGCACAAGATAAGTGTCGAGCAGGCGGCTTTTGCGGTGTTGAAATCCCCGGACATACCGTCCCTCTTGATTGAAACGGGATTTATCTCTAATCCAGGAGAAGAGCGGAGGTTGGGTAACAGGCAACATCAGGGCAAGCTTGCCAGAGCAATTTTTGAGGGTTTAAGATCCGCCATGGTTAGAAACCCCCCAACCGGTTCATACCTGGCCTGGGTCAAGGAGGGTCGGGAAAGCACTGCTGTGACCCATATCATTGTGCGAGGGGATACCCTTTCTGAAATTGCATCACGATACCGCGTCAGCTCGAAACAACTGAAGGCAATAAATGGCCTGCGGGGTGATACCATTCAGGTTGGTCAGAAACTGAAGATACCCACAAGCTGATGCAAAGAATTGCCCTTCTCGATCAACGCCTGGCGAATCAGATTGCTGCAGGTGAGGTGGTTGAGCGACCGGCATCGGTTGTCAAGGAGCTTCTGGAGAATGCAATTGATGCGGATGCGACCCGGATTGTCATTGATGTTGACGCTGGTGGTACAAAATTAATCCGGGTCAGTGATGACGGCCATGGTATCCATAGCGACGACCTTAATCTCGCTCTTGCCAGGCATGCGACAAGCAAGATATCTGAGCTCCAGCACCTTGCCGCGATAGAATCGTTAGGGTTTCGTGGTGAGGCCCTCGCCAGTATTGCCTCGGTATCCAAACTGAAGCTCACCACCAGCACCGGAGGAAACGCGGGCTGGGCGGCTGAAGCCAGCGGCGCGGAAATGGCAACGTCCCTGACACCAGCTCCTCATCCGAGAGGGACAACAGTAGAGGTTCGTGATCTGTTCTTTAACGTTCCCGCGCGACGCAAATTTCTTAGAAAAGAGCGGACAGAGTTTCTGAAAATTGAGGAGGTGGTTCGCAAAGTCAGCCTGAGTCATGCACACGTAGCATTTTCTCTGTCCCACAATGGTAAACAGGTGCGTCAGTACACAGGTGATGAGGAGTCACATCGGGTTGCGAGTATTCTGGGTCAGGCATTCCTGGAGAATGCAATTTTCTTCTCTGAAGAACGCGGCGGCATGGAATTACGGGGATGGATCGGATTGCCCACCCATTCCAGATCCCAGGCGGACCAGCAGTTTTTCTTTGTTAACGGTCGTATCGTCAAAGACCGGGTGATCACGCACGCCGTTAAACAGGCTTACGCTGATGTTCTTTACCATGGTCGAAATCCTGTTTACAGCTTGTTCTTCTCGATAAACCCGGCCCTGGTTGATGTCAACGTTCATCCGACAAAACATGAGGTGAGGTTTCGAGAAAGTCGTGATGTCCATGATTTTATCTTCAGGACCATTCATCGTGCCTTGGCTGATGTCCGGCCGGATGGGCCTAAAGTAGAGGAGCCCGGCCTGCTCGATGGTCAGGGGCTATCCGGGCGTGTTATTGGACCTCCGCAAGACGGCCGGGGTCCCGTACAGTCACCCATGGCGTTCGGATATGGCTCATCGACCAGGGGAGATCGAGTGGAGCCGTCAGTTTTATCAAGGTTGTTTGCTCGTGACGAATCAGTGGGGTTGCCGGCTCAATCCGAGGATCAGGCACTGCCGCCGCTGGGCTTTGCGGTAGCGCAGTTGCATGGCATTTATATCCTGGCCGAAAACTACAACGGGCTGGTGCTGGTAGACATGCATGCAGCACACGAACGGATTACCTATGAGTACCTGAAGTCCGCCTGCGACGCCGAAGGTATTAAGACCCAGCCTTTGCTGGTGCCGCTGGCGATCAATGTCAGCGCCGTGGAGGCAGACCTCGTCGAAGACAGAGAAGCGGAGCTGTTGCTGCTGGGCATTGAATTGGCCAAGGCCAGCGAGGAGTCGATTATTGTTCGAGCCGTACCGACAACCCTGGCTAATGGGAATGTCGAAGCATTGGTGCGTGATGTGCTGTCCGACTTCATGGAATTTGGCCGGAGTAGGCGAATTGAAGAACAGCGAGACGAAATGTTATCGACGATGGCCTGTCATGCCTCGGTGCGTGCCAACAGGAAGCTTACGCTGGCAGAGATGAACGCCCTGCTGCGAGATATGGAAGAGACTGAACGCAGTGGCCAGTGCAATCATGGTCGTCCTACCTGGTGCGAATTGAGCCTGGCAGAGCTAGACGGTATGTTCCTCCGCGGTCGATAGCGAAATGCTGGAAGGTGCTCTGGTTATTACGGGACCGACGGCGAGCGGCAAATCCGCGTTGGCGCTGGCGCTCGCACAGCAAGTCGACATTGAAATCATCTCGGCTGATTCCGCGCAGGTCTACCGTGGCATGAATATAGGGACGGCGAAACCGTCAGCCGGTGTACTTGCTGATGTACCCCATCACCTGATAGATATCCGAGACCCTGTGGAGCCCTATTCTGCAGCTGACTTTCGTCAGGACC
The DNA here is from genome assembly GCA_964220205.1 of Candidatus Allofontibacter communis. Taxonomy (GTDB): domain Bacteria; phylum Pseudomonadota; class Gammaproteobacteria; order Pseudomonadales; family Azotimanducaceae; genus UBA9659. The sequence goes on from CAXPUI010000263.1 coordinate 6,570, forward strand.
TGCTGACCCTGGTTCCAGATATCCAGAGGCGTGACCGGTTACCGGTTATCGTAGGCGGTACGATGTTGTACCTCAAAGCCTTGAAAAATGGTCTGGCGGATCTGCCGGCGGCGGACCAGGCAGTGCGTGAAGAAATTAGTGTGCAGGCGGCCTCCCACGGCTGGAGTTCCGTGCACCGGGAATTACAGGGTATTGACCCTGATGCGGCTAGGCGAATTCAGCCGACCGACACTCAGCGCCTGCAACGGGCCTTGGAGGTCTACCGCCTGACGGGCTCAACCCTGACTGAGCTGCACCGGAGATCGACCACTCCCTGTCCTTTCCCGCTGACTGAAATCGGTATCTTGCCCGATGACCGTAAAAAGCTGCATCAGGTCATCGAGGATCGTTTTCTGGACATGTTGGATAAAGGCTTTGTTGAAGAAGTCGCTGCACTGAAATCCAAGCCTGAGAACCACAAGGGTCTCCCAGCGCTTCGTGCCGTAGGCTACCGTCAGATATGGAGCTACCTGGAGGGCAGGACAGATTATGACTCGATGGTACAAGAGGGCATCGTTGCCACAAGGCAACTGGCCAAACGTCAATATACCTGGCTCAGAAGCTGGGAGGGTTTGGTGACACAGAAGTCGGCGGATCTGGCCGAGGTCTTGAAAATCGTGAGCCGTGGCTCCATATCCAAGTAAGCGCCCTCTTTTGGGATAGTTCCCACTGTGGTCCGGTTTTGAGCCAGGCTGGATCTAATGTGAGCTGGCGTTTGCTCATAACAGTTAGATAGCCCATCGGCAGGGCG
>CAXPUI010000264.1:0-3380 GCA_964220205.1 Candidatus Allofontibacter communis
CCATGCTGGCCCTGATGGCCCTGACCGGCCTCATGACCATCGTACTGTTTTTATCCAGGGCACCGTTGATCATCAAATTCTGGGGCAAGGCGGAAGGCGCTCGACACTCTGATGAATTACGACCGAATCTGCCGGCGCGCCTGCGCTACATCACCGACAATTACAACCACCTGTTTGAACAGCCAACCCTGTTCTACGCTGCCCTCGTCTATATCCATCTCATGAGTCATGCCGACGCGTTGCATATCCAGCTGGCCTGGACCTATGTCGGCCTGAGGGTTGTCCATACGGTTATCCACCTGACCAGCAACAATGTCTCCTGGCGGGCCGTTGTTTTTGGCTTGTCCAGTGCCTGCCTGGTCGCGATGATCGTACGGGAAATCCTCGCGCTGCTGTAAACAGCAGGATTCAACCGGCGCTGATGTCATCGTGGCACCTTCAGGATTGACTGCGAGCCGCCCAGCACTTGACCGGGCAGAAACGCAGCCCTAGTTCATAACGGGTAAACCTGCGCCATCACGTCCAGCTTTTCGCGGCGCACACCCGATGTGCTGTTAACCGACTGAGTACCGAGCAGCTGGGTCGCATGACGGGCTGGACTAAAGGGTGGCCAGTCAGGCAGACCCTCGCCGTTGGGCGACCCGGTCTTCGCAAAGTTCGTCCAGTAGCCCACCATGACCCGGGATAGCTCACGGTCGGCATCGTTCCATTCCGATCCGACCTTGTCGATGGAACCGAAAACAAAGGCCAGATCACCGGAGTGATAGGCCCCTGCGGACCTGGGTCCTCCTGGCAGACGCAGACCATCGCTGTCCGGCATGTAGAGATGAAAAGCCGGCGTATCATGAGTCATGAAGTACAGATAGGTCTCAACGTCGGCAGCAGCCTGGTACTCAGCCCAGCGGCGCATGCCAAAAGTCATGAACAGGTCCGTTGCTATCGCATGCTGGATGCCGCCGGGCGAACCCTCGTCAGCATAGAGCGCCATCAAGGTTTCGCCGGCTGCGCCAAACTGCCGGCTCAGCGATTCAGCGAGTTGCACCTCGGTCAAAGATCCATTGGCCGGGAACAGCTCATAACCTTCATTCGCCAGCGAACCGATCAAAATCGGCACCCTGGCCTGGGCGCTGCGCCGATAAGTATCCGCGTGCGGCTCCTGCAGGATATCGCCATCGATAACAATACGGCTCATGGCACCCCAACCCGTTTCAAGAGCCGCGATGAGCAGCGCCTCCGCGTCAGCTGTCCGCAATTCTTCAAGAGTACCCACGCTCAGTTGATCAACCAGGCGGCTGCCTCGCTCTCGTCCATCGAGATCCCGGTTCGAGTCAGGATTCAGACAGGAGGCCGACTGCCCGATGGCCTTGTGAAACAATCCCTCGTCCCTGCCAGACGCCATCAGGGTGCAGACGCTCTGCGAGCCCGCGGACTGGCCAAAGATAGTGACATTACCGGGGTCACCGCCAAACGACGCGATGTTATCCCGGACCCACTGCAACGCAGCGATCTTGTCCATCTCGCCGTAATTACCGGCGCTGCCCGCCGGCGACTCCTCTGCCAGCCAGGGATGAGCGAGATAGCCGAACGGACCCAATCGATAATTGATCGTGACCAGCACCACGCCCTGGCGCGCCAGCTCGGTACCATCGAAAATCAGCGAATGACCCTGACCACTGGTATGCGCACCCCCATGGAACCAGACCATGACGGGCTGTTGATCCGCATCCTGGCGGCTCCAGATATTCAGGCACAGGCAATCCTCGCTGACCGGAAAATCTTCACGCCGCCAGACGAAGACACTGGTGTGACGTTCCTGATAACAGGATGTACCGAACGCGGTAGCATCCAGTTCACCCTGCCAGGTATCTGCAGGCTGAGGCGGCTGCCATCGCAGCTCGCCCACGGGAGGCGCCGCATACGGAATCCCCCTGAAAACGCGGATGGCAGGATCGTACGCCGACACATCGCCCCGGATGTCACCCAGGGGTGTCTCTACTCTGGTCATAGCTGACTCCATTGTCGCTGTCGTTATCGCTCTTGTTGGGGGCCTGGCATCTGACGCTGAAGGCGGTGCATCACAGCCCGACAACAGACCCGCCAGCAGAGACCCCAGCACCCAGGGTCCGAACCTTACTGGAACGAATTTATTCACTGCATTTTATCCTTTTATGTTCAGCGCGCTCTTTCCGAGTCCTGTCCCGTCCAGGACATCCCATGCCTGCCCAGCCGATTTCGTTCGGGCGTAAAGGCCCGTCTTTCTGCTGGCCGTGCAAACCGCTTTGTCATTAGACCGTCAACAACAGGTGTTCCCTTTCCCACGCCGTCACTACCGACGAGAAGGCTTCTATCTCCCTGCGCTTGATATCACAGAAGACATTGACGAAACGCTCGCCCAATAAATCAACGACCGGCTCACAACCCATTAAAGCGTCAAGTGACTCGCGCAGCGTGCGAGGCAGCGTATAGTCAAGATCCCAGGCGCTCTCCGCCACAGCCTCGCCGGGCTGCAACTGTTCCACGAGGCCCAGATAACCGCACACAAGACTGGCGGCGATCGCCAGGTAGGGATTGTTATCCGAGCCCGGTATCCGGTTTTCAATCCGCGTGGCGGCGGCACCACCAACCGGCACTCGAAAGCCCGTCGTCCGGTTATCCAGCCCCCACTCGACATTCGTCGGGCAGGAAACCGCACCCTCGAATCGCCGGTAAGAGTTCACATTAGGCGCCAGCAGCGCCATGACCGCCGGCGTGTACTTCTGGAGCCCGCCCAGGTAAGCCCTGAACACGTCAGTAAATCCTCCGTCGGCATCGGCAAACACGTTATCGCCGGTCTCCAAGTCGACCAGGCTCTGGTGCAGATGCATGGCACTACCCGGCGCGCCGCTCATCGGCATGGCCATAAACGTCGCCTTGAAACCCGAGGCCTGCGCTGCCTGCCGGACCAGGCGCTTGAAGTAGAACATTTCATCGGCCTTACGCAGGGCATCACCATGCATGAAGTTAACCTCCAGCTGACCCTCACCCATCTCCTGGATGGTCCCAGTGATCTCAATGCCATGGAGCCTGGCGTGATCATGCATGACGTCGATAAAAGGCGCATATTCACCCATGGCTTCCACCTGAAAGGATCGGGCACTCCTCGGCGTACGACCGGAGAGGCCGGGGGCAGCCGACAGGGGTTGCAGCGGATCGGGATTAGGCGCGACGAGGTAAAATTCCGCTTCCTGGGCCACCACGGGCTTGAAGCCCATTGCCGCCAGCTTGTCGATCAGGTCCTGCAGGATGGTTCGCGGCGCAATCGCCAGCGGCTCTCCCGTCAACGTCCTGCTGTCGCAAATGCAGTTGGCCGTCTTCTCTGACCAGGGCTGGACAGCCAGCGA
>CAXPUI010000265.1:0-3592 GCA_964220205.1 Candidatus Allofontibacter communis
AGCTGCCCAGATCAATAAGGTCACGTCGATTCCTGTTATTTACTGCACGGCCTACTCCAACCAGGAAACGCTTGAGCGAGCCAAGGTGACGACGCCCTTCGGCTACGTCCTGAAGCCGTTTGATAACCGAGAGCTTGAAATCAACATAGAGATCGCACTTTACAAGCACCAGGTTGAACGGGACCTGGCAGAGACCAAGCAGAACCTGGATGTGACACTGAACAATGTTAGCGATGGTGTGCTTGCGGTGGACGGGAACGGCATGATTTTCATGATGAATCCGCCAGCCGACAGAATCACGGGTTACGAGTTTGGCAAAGGCCTGGGCAAAACGCTCAACGACGTGTTAGAGCTGCGAGCCTTTGAGCCGGGCGAGCCGGCGGTAGATCTGCTGGACCCTGAAACCTTTGCTTACTGGAAGCAGTTTGATGGCTTACGCCAGTACCTTGTTCGGCCGGACGGAAACCAGGTTCCTATTGAACTCAGTGCTAACTTTTTGGAGGACGCCGGTGAGCAACTGACGGTTGTCACCTTTCGGGATATCAGTCAACAGTTGGGTTTTGAAGAGACCATCCAGCGGAATGCCTTTTATGACGGGATTACCGAACTGCCCAACCGCGCGCTGTTCCTCGACCGCCTTGCAGGTTCGATTAATCGCCGGAAACGTATAGCACAAAAAGAGAATTTTGCTGTTGTGTTTATCGATATCGATGGCTTTGCCGCGATTAATGAAGGATTTGGCCACGAAATTGGCGATGAGATTATCAAGGAAGTTGGGACCAGAATTTCCCAGACGATCCGGCCTGATGATACCGTCGCTCGATTCAGCGGCGACATCTTCGCCGTGCTCTTTGATCCGGTTGCAGGCAGTCCTGGCGCAATCCAGGCGACTCAGCGAATCCTTGACGCCGTTCAAGAGCCCCTGACCGTCCGGGGTAATGTGTTGAATCTTACTGCCACCGCCGGGATCGCGGTAGACGAAGGCGATTACTCGAACCCCGAAGACATGATTCGTGATGCTGACACCGCACGCAGCCAGGGTAAGCGTGATGCGCAGGGTAGTTATGTCGTGTTCGACAACGCTATGTATGAAGCAGCGGTGAAGTTTATCGATCGAAAAAGTGGCATGCAGCAGGCGATTATCGAAGGCGCCTTTGAGGTGCACTATCAGCCGATTATCTCAATGGAGACCGGCACGTTATCCAGCATGGAGGCGCTGGTTCGCTGGCCAAGGCCGTGGGAGGGCATGGTATCCCCCGCAGAGTTTATTCCTATTGCTGAGTCGACCGGGCTGATTATTCCCCTGGGCGAACTCATTATTAAGACCGTCTGTGAGCAGATACGCGATTGGCAGGACCATGGCCATAGTGGCTTCAGGGTCGCGGTCAACCTGAGTCCGCGGCAGTTCGAGACGAATTTATCACAGCAGATTACGCAAGCCCTGCGTGCTGCAGATATAGAACCTACAGCGCTCGCGCTCGAAGTCACGGAAAGCCTGGCAATGAAAAATCTTGAGAGGAACAGCTGTACCCTCGAAGAACTGCAGCGCGCAGGGCTAAAGATCAGCATGGATGACTTCGGCACAGGTTATTCGTCCCTGTCCTATCTGAAAGCGATACCCTTGAACACGCTCAAAATTGATAAGTCATTTATCGCCAACATACAGGACGACAAGGACGACCGGGAGCTGACCAAGGCTATCATCGGGATTGGTCAGAGCCTGAACCTATCGACACTCGCCGAGGGCGTGGAGACGGAAGAGCAAGTTGAAATCCTGCGGGATTTTGGTTGTGACTATATTCAAGGCTACTTTTTCAGCAAACCGTTGCCTGCCGCAGATATGACGACGTATCTGCGTAGCTTGGCTGATTAGTGCAAAGGTTCTAACCGCACAGGCACACCCACGCAATCATCGGAACCACCGCCTACTAACAGTGCGACCAAAGAGTCTGCCCAACCATATTTTTGCTGTCTGAGTTGGTGGTAAAGAGCGTGTGAGTCTGGGTCAGGCGTAGCAAGGTAATCGCGCGTTTCGCCGTGCCTGGTCAGGCTTAGACGGGGTGATGTGGTGAGTTGATTGATCCAATGTGCTTGCTTATCACCATGTTCAATCCAGTCAGTATCTCCCTGGCTGACAATCCAGATCCTGACGTCGCTGCGGGTCCCATCGGAGTTCGCTCGTTGCAGGGTCACCACTTCACCCCCCAATTCCGAAGCGCCATACATAAGTCCGACGAAGGCAAGCGGTAATCCAACGATAATGACAATTAGGGAGTATAGATATTTCATCTGCTGATCTATCTTGGCTTGGCACCGCCACCGACACGGATAATCTCACCACTGACCCAGCTGGCAGCGTCTGAGGCCAGGTAGATGCATACTGAGGAAATATCCTCGGGAGTTCCAAGTCTCCCCAGAGGGATATTCCACTCCTCGAGTAACTGGTCCAGTTGGCTTTCATCTCTGCCGACGGCCTTGAGCATCACCTCTGTAGGTATTGCACCGGGAGCTACGGCGTTAACACGGATTTTCGGGGCAAATTCTGCGGAGAGACTCCAGGTCAGTGAGTTAACGCCGGCTTTGGCTGCGCCATAGTGAGCACTACCTGGGACTGGTCCGCTCCCCGCGCCAGAGGTGATATTGATGATTGATCCGCTGTCCATGTACCGCTCGGCGACAAGACAGCCCTCGTAGACTGCGGTCAGGTTCAGCGCGACAGTTCTATGCCACTCGTCGCGAGGCAGCTCCCGCGAGGGCATGCGCATTGGGGATCCGCCTGCATTGTTGATCCAGTCTGTTAAGGCGCCAAATGAATCGACGGCCGTTTGGGCCAGGTTTTCAAGAGCCTTCTGGTCTGTGACATCAGCAGATACCGCGATAGCTTCTCCGCCGGCATCGTTGATGGCACGGGCAACGGCTTCGATTTCGTCGACCCGGCGGGCGGCCACCACGACTTTGGCCCCGACTGCGGCGAAGTCTCTGGCGATACCCTCACCGATACCTCTGCCGGCTCCTGTAACGACCGCCACATGGCCGTCGAGTCGAAATCGATCGAGAGGAGTCATCAGGCTGCTGCTTGTTTGGCTGCTTCCAGCGAATCTTTTAGTTTAGCCAGTTCAGACAGCAACGCAGGTGGAGTGTGGTCGCCGTAGCTCTGGTAGTAGGCCTCGATCTGAGGAATCTCGGCAAGCCAGCCGTCAATCTCTACCTTCAGTAATTGCGCAATTTCATCATCGCTCAGGTCTAGCCCGTCGAGGCAAAGTCCGTCTAAGGCAGGTAAGTTGCCTATCGGGGTTTCCAGTGCATCTACGGTTCCTGCACAACGTTCAAAGATCCACTTCAGGATACGGGAGTTTTCGCCGAAACCTGGCCAGATGAAATTACCGCCCTCGTCCTTGCGAAACCAGTTAACGTAGTAAACTTTTGGCAGTTCGGCTCCAGCCTTGTTGCCGATGTTGATCCAGTGTCCCCAGTAGTCGGCCATGTTATAGCCGCAGAAGGGCAGCATGGCCATTGGGTCCCGTCGTAACTCGCCGATCTTCCCGGCGGCAGCTGCAGTTTTTTCGGATGCAATGATAGAACCGAAAAATAC
>CAXPUI010000266.1:0-3171 GCA_964220205.1 Candidatus Allofontibacter communis
CGGGTCTCGAGCGGAATCACAAGAGCCCTCAGCGGCAATAGAAGAGCCCTCAGCGGAATCACAAGAGCCCTCAGCGGAATCACAGGAGCCCTCAGCGGCAATAGAAGAGCCCTCAGTGGAATCACAAGAGCCCTCAGCGGCAATAGAAGAGCCCTCAGCGCAATCACAAGAGCCCTCTGTGGTAGCAGAGGAAACGGACGTTGATGAGGAAATCATCGCCATCTTCGTTGAAGAAGTTCAGGAAGTGTTGAGCGGGCTCGATGAGTCGTTACCTGCCTGGCGCAGCAACCTTGGGGATAAAAGTGCTCTGGCTGAGGTGCGTCGGGCTTTTCACACCCTGAAAGGTAGCGGGCGCATGGTTGGCGCTACGATCGTCGGCGAGTTGGCGTGGTCGATAGAAAACCTGCTGAACAGCATTATTGAGGGGAATCTGACTGCGGGACCACGTATGACCGAGCTCGTCACTGAGGTTGCCAGACAGATACCAGATGCTGTTGAGGCTTTCCACGAGGGTAATCAACACAGGTTCGTAGCGGACGAATTGATTTTAATGGCCGAGGCCCTGGCGGAGGGCCACCAGACAGATCACCTGCAATTCGGTACGACGGGCGTTAGTCAGTCCGAGCCTGATGGTGAGAAAACTCAGAGTCCGGATTCCAGTGTCGCGACCGACGTGGAAAGTTCCGAGGGTCCTGAAGAAGATCTTTCGGCTGAAGTCGAGGATTGGATGGAAGAGTTGGGTCTTGAACAGACCATCGGCGAAGCGGAAGCGGTGATTAGTGAATTAGAGACACGATTCAGTGATGTTGCGCCTGTCCCAGGGACCACCAGCGAGGCTGTCAATAATCAGCTGCTTCTTGACCAGGTTTTCGTAACCGAAGCCCTGGAGCGCTTGCATGAGATTGATGCCTGGGTCTCCAGTGATCTGCGGACCGCTGAGGAGATTATTACCGCATTTCATGCTTTAAAGGGAGCCGCCGCAACGGCGGGAGTACCATCGATCATGATGATCGCGGCGTCACTGGAAGATCTGGCCAGGAGCTACCTGCAGCATGGTATCAATGTGGACGAGCAACTTCTGTCGTGGGTTACAGAAGCATTGCACCTTATTCGACGTGTCCTGGCGGATCTGGATACCTGTCGCCACGAAGTTGACGGCGCTACCGAATTCCTCAGTGGTCTTGCTGAATCTCTACCATGGGTTTTTGAGGTCAATTTTGAATTTGAACCTATCCGGCTGTTGAGTCATGAGGATATCGAAAGGGTGGGCTGGTCAGAACGGCCGGCGCTGCTTGGAGAACTGGCGCATACAATTGAACAGGCAGAAAGATTCAACCTCCCTGAATTGTTTTCTCTGGCTAAGGCGCTGCGAAGAGTCTATACCGAAGCACCGTCCCTGCCAGGTGATGAGTCGCGGGAACTGCTGCAGAAGTCTCATAATGCGCTCCTGCAAATGCTTGATGCGGTGGCATCTTCGCAGAGGCTAACGGATGCCAGTGAACTGGTCAGCCAGTTGGATGCCCTGGATGTCACGGGTTTCGGCGCCGAGGTACCTGCTCAGCCCCGGGAATCGAGCGAGGCAGCTGAAAGTTTGTCTGCATCGACAGAACAGGATGAATCGCTGGTTGTTCTAGACCTGCCTGAAGACGACATCATTGATGATCTGATGTCTATTTTTCTCGAAGAAGCGGAAGAGTTGCTCGAGGAAATTGATGAGGCTATTCAGGGCTGGATGATCACGGGAGATGCCGCGGAGCATCTAGATAACCTGCTTCGGCAACTGCATACGCTGAAAGGCGGGGCGCGGATGGCAGGGGTCGCCAGTCTCAGTGAATTTGCTCATAACTTTGAGAGTTTCCTGATCAGTGTCCAGTCGTATCCTGTTGACTGGGACGCTGGTTTTTTTGAACTGTTGAATGCTCAGCAGGACGAGATCACGCGAAGGGTCGAGATTTACCGGCAGTTAATGAATGGTGATAGCTCAGAAGCTGATCTCGCGTCGATGCGAAAAGCAGCGATACCTTCATTTGCTCATCCAGCGGGACTGGATTTAGACCGACATTCTGTCCCCGATGACGTTGATGATCCAAACATTGACGTGACTCGTCGTCCGCTGGAAGAGCCAACGGATTTTCAGGAAGTCCCGACGTCGAACCAGGAGATGGTCAGGGTTTCAGCCGGCCTGGTTGGCGATCTGATTGGTCTTGCGGGGGAATCCAGTATCACTCGTGGCAGGGTCGAACAGCAGATTTCTGATTTTGGTGAGGCCCTTGGGGAAATGGAGCAGACAATCAACCGGATACGTGATCAGGTTCGCCGTCTGGAGATAGAGGCAGAATCGCGAGAGACCCTGATTCAGACCTCTCGCAGGAAGACAAGTGAGTCGTCCTTTGATGACCTCGAAATGGATCGATACACCACGCTGCAGGCGGTATCCCGGGTGTTGAATGAAGCCACGTCGGATATGCAGGACCTGAAAGATACCTTAACGAATCGAGGTCGTGACGCAGAAACCTTGTTGCACCAGCAGTCACGTATTAGTGGGGAATTGCAGGAAGGCCTGACGCGTACCCAGATGGTGCCCTTTGGCAGGCTGATCCCGCGATTACGAAGAATTGTCAGGCAGGTCAGCGGCGAGGTAGGCAAAGCAGTCAAGTTCGATGTGTTTAACGTGGAAGGTGAGCTGGACCGTAACATTCTCGAACGGATCGTTGCTCCGCTTGAACACATGCTACGTAATGCAGTCGATCACGGCATCGAGGCTAGTGCGGATCGGGCAGCAGCCGGTAAGCCGGAACAGGGCCGAGTTGAGCTCCATTTTTCCAGGGAAGCGGGTTACTTTGTGCTGGTTATCAGCGACGATGGCAGAGGTATTGATCTTGAGGCTGTTCGGGACAAGGCCGTCGAAAGAGGATTGATGACAGCAGGGCAAGTGCTTTCTGATCACGAGCTGATGCAGTTCATCATGCAGGCAGGCTTTTCAACGGCAGAGAAGCTGACGCAAATCTCTGGCCGAGGTGTAGGCATGGATGTCGTGATGAGCGAGATCAAAATGCTCGGTGGGGACGTAAAGATTGATTCGCAATGGGGTATTGGCAGTCAGTTCACTATCAGGATTCCTTTCACGGTCTCCATTAACAGAGCCTTGATGGCCGTCGTGCGGGATGAGAC
>CAXPUI010000267.1:0-3098 GCA_964220205.1 Candidatus Allofontibacter communis
GTGAATTGTCCTGAAACCTGTACACGCGCGAGTCTCCTAGATGCGCCAGTGTAACTCTGTCATCAAAAAACAGAGCGACCACAACCGTGGTCCCCATGCCTCGATGACGTGAAATAGTCTGAGAGGAATGAAAAACCGCTTCATTGGCGAGTTCGACAGCCCTGCGAACAACCTGGACTGCCATCGGCAGCGCTTCTCCGTCCGCACCCTCATACCTGGCCTTGTTAATTTCAAGCGGGTTGTTTTCGGGTTCTCTGTTTTCAATTTCTGCAGGCAGCGCTGACTCGCCCAGGCAATAAGCAGTCAATTCCTCCATCAGCAATTGGACAGCCATCGAACTGGCGACTTCCCCGGCATTCAAACCACCCATGCCATCGGCCAGTACCGCTATACCCAGAGTTTCATTCTCGCTGATGTAATCTTCATTGTGTTCGCGAACCTGGCCTTTGTGAGTCCTGCTGGCGATTTCTATCCTGCCTTTCAGATCAGCACGCATCACTCTAGGTTCCCGACTTCAACGACTTCATCAGCTATCCCCATTCGCTCCATGCAGATGCTGAGATGCGCAGCAAGCTTCTTACCATCCTGGTAGCGCTTTTCAGGCCGCTTCCCTATGGCATTGTGTATCACTTTGCGGAGCGCTGGATTGATATCCGGGACGACTTTCTTGATATCCACAGGCGGTTCGTTAACGATTGAGTACATCAACGTCGCCATGGAATCTCCGCTGAAAGGCAATTCACCACTGACCAACTGATAAATCACCACACCCAGCGAGAATATATCGGCTCGTCCATCGACTCTTTTGCCCATGCATTGTTCCGGAGACATGTAATTGGGAGTACCCAGCACCATACCCGTTCGGGTCTTGCTGGAATCCGTGATCCGAGCGATGCCGAAATCGGTGATCTTGGCGGTACCTGTCTCGGGATCATACATAATGTTAGAAGGCTTGATATCCCGGTGAACAACTTTTTGCTTATGAGCATAATCCAGCGCAAGGGCACAATCCCTGGCAATCTTCAGCACATCACCGACCGGCAACAGTTCATCTTTCTTGATGTGTCGGTCCAGGTCATAACCCTTCAGCAGTTCCATCGCTATGTAGGCGAGGTCGTGCTCTTCTCCAGCGTCATATATCCCCACAATATTGGCATGATTCAGGCGACCTGCTGATTCAGCCTCACGAAAAAAACGTGCTTTAACGTCTTCCAGTTCATCTTCGCCAAACTCCTGGGAGAGCGCCATTGTCTTGATGGCTACTTCGCGATTGATCTTCGGGTCGGTACCCAGATAAACCACTCCCATGGCGCCCTGGCCTAGTTCTTTTTCTACCTGGTATCGACCCAGCATTGGTTTTTCAACGGTACCATCTTCATTGATGATGGTTGCCCCAAGACCACCTGCTGCACCACCGACCAGAACGGCATCTTCCATTGACGCGCAACGCGTGATCCGCTTTTGAATATCGCGAAATCCGCTGTCAGTCTCGCTGATCAACTCATAGCAGGTTTGAGCCTTGTTATATTGACGTTTTCTTTCGTAATCGAGACCGAGGTTATAAACCAGTGAATAGGTGTTCTCCTCTGGAGGACAACGACGATATTTTTCAAACGCTGCATCTAACTGGCCCTGCCCCTGGTAGGCGAGTCCCAGCATTCGATTACTCTCGGCAGAATCCGCCGCAGATACAGCTTGACTGCGTTCAGACAAAAGGAATAACCGGGTACTCATCACGAGCAGGGAAGCAAAACCCGCCAGCAGGGCATAGACCATAGATATAACAACACCCGCGTAAACGTAAGCGGCTCCTACAGCTACGATGTAGACCACATAGAGTCCGAGGGCTGCGAAAATACGATTAACCAGTGACCCGATGGCACTCGTCAGCAGCAAGGCTATTAGAAATCCAGCGGTTACCAGGGACTCCACCCAGAAACCGGCAGGCCTCAGCGGTGCACCGTTCATCATCGTGCTTATCGCATCTGCGATAATCTCGACACCATACACCGAGCCCATGGGTGTATTGAACTTGTCATGGGTCACTTCCCAGGTGTCTCCGATAAGAACTATTTTATCCTCGAATATATACTGCCATTCAGCGAAGTCTTCCGCGGAGAGATCCTGCAACTCGAGAATCTCCAGTGCAGAGAAACCAGAACCGCCCTCAGAGAGATACTGTGTACCTGCGTCAAGTGCCGGGAAATCGATATAAAAGTCATTGAACTGGTCCAGCGGGATCTCGACGGACCCCAGAAGCAGGGTCTTATCCTCCAGTCGAGGTTCAACATTCCAGTACATCGCCAATGCCTGGACAGCATAAGGCCAACCATCTTTGTTGTTGGTAATATCCGGGTGTACCCTCAATCGTGCGAGGTTATCAACCAAGGCACTGGTGGGCTGCAGATTGGTATAGCCACTCCTTGATGTCTCTGCCAGCACATCAGTTGGATAAGTGAGACCAGTAAACTGGTCGCCCTCAAAATTAGCATAGGAAACCAGGAGCACGTTACCAGCCTGTCGGAGCATCTGCGAAGTAGGCTCATCCTCTCCATAAGAACTGCTGAAATCCATCAGGAAGTCGAGCGCAACAACACTGGCTCCAAAGCCGGCTAGAATCTCGGCTATTTTACCCAGATCAGTTCGGCGAAAAGGGAAACTGCCGTACTCCTGGTACAACGCCTCATCCAGGGTAACCAGCATAATTTCATCCCTGAGGCGCGTAAGCTCAGGATCACCGAATACCGTCCGAAAAATGTGGCGGTAGGAAATTGTCTGGTCTTCCAGGACCGAAAAGACCTCATATCGCTCAGCCGGGACACTTAGCAGAAAAAAGGCCAGTGTTAATGCTACATCCCATCGCTTGAATGGATTTTTCATGATTAATTCTGTCGACCTCACGTCCTGTGCGCCGGAGCCAGGTAGCGGGTTACTCGCTAACACATGCCGGCTCTGTATTCCATTGAGAGGAGCAATAAATTGTGCGCCATCCCTGGAGCCATGTCCACGATGACCAGACAGCCGGCAAAGGCACCAGGCTATGGATATTTGACACCACTTTCCCTATTCTAAAGTCTTTTCCGCGACATACGAATTAC
>CAXPUI010000268.1:0-4019 GCA_964220205.1 Candidatus Allofontibacter communis
ATAAGCGACACCGATATCACGGTAAAGCTCGCCCAGGGTCGGATAATAGCCTTCATAAAAAACCCTCATGGGGGCATTAAGATGCACACGGCCGCCAGTTGCTTCCACTTCAACTGAATGGGCATCCAGACCAATGTATCGGCCGCGTTCGCATACCGTCACCTGGTGGTCCTGGCCGAGGTCCCAGGCGGCGGCCAAGCCCGAAATCCCGCTCCCGACGACTGCTATTTTCATTCAACCAATGCCCTTTCTCTCATGCCAGTTACAGTCTCATCAAATACCTACAGGGGTCAGACCAGCGGCAGACCTTGCAAGAACAACAGGATAGTCCAGGCCGTCATGAGCCAGGCCTGACTGCTGATGGTAAGCATCATGAATTGTCTCACAGCGGGTCGCCCCTCTGGTCCGGCCTGCACTGCCGCCAGAGGCGACATAGCGCAAACCATCAAAACCAACGACGGAATAACAAGCATTCCCGTCATGAGGAGATCCGATGACCATAGCAAGTTAGTCAGGAGCACGGTCAGGTTGGCTGCCAAGAGCAGAACCAGCGCATGTCGAGCCGCTCGCTTGAGACCATATCTCACGGGATAGCTGTGCTTGCCACCCTCGCTATCGGAGCGCACATCCGGCAGCGCCGTGATGATATTGCTGCTGAAAAAAACCAAAAACAGGGGTAGCAGTCCAGCCCATGGGAATCCCGCGAGACTACCAGTTTGAGCGTAGAAGCCAATAACGGGTAAGAGAATCCCACAACTGACCGCCTGGTGGACTTCACCATAACCCCGGTAGGACGCCCTGCCCGGAGTCAGACTGTAGGTCCAGCCGAGCACAAGCGCCATCATGACCAACAACGGGGACCAGGGTCTTCCCGCTGTCAACGCCATAACACTCAGTATGATCAACGCAACCGCGAGTCCGATGGCCGCCTGATAGAGCTTGTCCCCAGTCAAGAGCCCCTCTGGGATCACTCGCGAGCCACCCGACAGCCAGTACTCCTGGTTACTGCGGTCAAGCTGTTCATCAGCATAATCATTCAAGTAGAGACAGTAGGCCTGGCAGAGCACGCCAAACATCAAGCAGTAAGTGAACCAAAACCAGTCAAAACTGGCGATCGCCACCAACGCCAGGGCCTGCCCCCATAGCAAAGGCAAAGCGATCATGGCGTGAGCCATCGGTCGGGCCGCGATCAACCAGGGAAGAAGACTAGACAACTTAGCGTGTGCCATCTGCGTCAAAGGAATTTGACTGAATGCCAGCGTTTGCCAGCGAACATGTCTGACCGAGTGCCTAGTTCGTTATAGCACGACTGACGACCCGGTCGCCGTGAGCACTACCGACATAGACACGATCACCTACCCTTAGCGCTACCGTGCCATAACCCATTGGCGGCCCGTCTTCCTGTTGGACGACTTCTGCTGCCATTGTTTCAGGGTTTGCCCGGACCACCTCATACGGCAACAGACATGGGCCTGCTGTGACCGCAGAGCAGGTCTGACCCAGCGGGTCATGTTTGTGTGAGGCGACCCAAAGATTGCCGTCATTATCCACCGTGATGTTGTCAGGCTGCTGGACCTCGAACGAACCTTCGACCTTGCCCGAAGCTCGATCAAGGCGGATTGTTTTGTTACCGAGATAGATGTTGACGAAGATTTTGCTGTTATCCGCATTTACAGCAATACCATTTGGCATCATCTCGTCCGACCCTGGGACCTTGCGAAAGCCGGAATCCCGTTGCCACTCCCAGACCCAACCGATGTTCTCACCGCTGAGAAACTTCTCCGCAACCTGTTCAAACGGCGTGCTCTTGTCCCACATGTGCGTGACGAAGAAACCACCATCCTGTAAGCCCGCAACATCGTTGATAAACGGATCGCCTGGAGGCAGAGCACAACCACGCCAGCTCAACGCCCAACTGTCACCATCTGGCTGTAACTCAAAGAACTCAACCGCTTCACGTGCTCCGTGATTCACTACCAGTAACTGGTGAAGTCCATCGGGTCGTGTAATGAGGTCAATGCCATGAGGGCTGAAGGCAGGCACGTCGGGTAACTGGCAACTCTCATCACCCCAGGCGCTATCAGCACCTGTCCAGTCGATCGTCATATCGGCCCGAATACCTGTCTCCAGGTCAAGCATGGATAATCGACCCGGAGTATCCAGCATGAACTCGCCCATCTCGCTGACAATCAGCGCATCACCGCTGGGCACGAGGACCAGGTCCTCAGGGTTCTGGTAACCGCAATGCACCGACATGCCATTCATCGCCTGGCAGGACAGCAGACTTTCCTCGGTCTTGGGCTGCGGTAAACCAGAAGCTGCGGCTACCGCTTCACGATCTGGAGAAACGACACCACCGGCTTCTTCCTGTGGTTCCTGGGTGCAACTGGCCATGACGACCAGCAGCAGGAGCAAAATTATTCTTCCTGGCACGAGATACATCCTACAATTGACGACTCCCAGATAGTACATGATTCAAACCGCGTTCGCCTTCGTGCCCCCTGACGATGCTGCACAGTCTCGCTGACACCGAGTCAACGCTCTATGACCATCACCAGGGGCCAGTGGTCCGAAACCCCGGTTGCACCAGGCAGCCGAAATCGCTTGGGTGTACCGGTTGAGGTCATCTGTTCGCTGGTCCCGTTGGCCAGAAAACTCCCTGTCATCCGCCAGTTACCACCAGCACGCCAGAGAATCGTATCCAGGAAAGACCAATCATCTTTGGGCGGATAGTAACTGGTGCCCGGACAATCCTCACAAAGATCGTGGGCGACTTCCCAAAGCGGTCTCACCCATCGTGCCAGCATTCTCTTGGCAGCGTTTTCCTCTCGGGTCGTATTAAAGTCACCCGCTGCAAACACGCTTTGGTCCCGCGGCAACTCCGCCAGCAGTTGATTCAACGCGGCATAGGCACTCTCGCGCATGGAAGTCGGGTGGAAAGGTGCGGGAAAATGTACGGCAAACCCGATCAGACTCTCGCCACCCGGCAAATCGAACGTCACCTCCAGAATTGGCCTGGTATCACCAACGCGCTGTTTATGATCACGAGAGAAGTTAATGTTGTGGAGGCGAGCATCTCGCATGGGTAACTTGCTCAGGAACGCCACATCGATTCCACGAATATCGTTACCCTCAAGCAGCACCGGCGCATGATAGCCGAGACCGTCAAGATGCTCCGCCCTCAACCTCTCGAGAATCCCCAGGTTTTCCACTTCCTGAAACGCAATGATATCGGGACCTGCCCCTGCATTGACCTGTTTGATCGAGAGGCCCAGCACTTTCAGTTTCTGGGCAACAACCGCGTCATTCCAATCCCAGAACAGGCACTGGTCACGCCAGGTTTTGACCCTGACTTTCCTGCACTTCTCGATATGACGGCTGGTTGTTTTGTGGGTAAGCGGCAGATAGGTTTCGTCGTTTTTACCCTGATCGTGGGTATTGTCAAAAAGGTTTTCAACATTGAAGGTCATGATCGTGATGGTGTCGGCTAGTGCCGGTAGGGGCATAGCACCCAGTAGCAGGATCAGAGACAGCGGCAGGAACATAAGCTTCATGGATGAACGAAAATCTCTTGGGTTTAATGCGGATCTTACCTGAGGAGGCGGCGCAGGGCAGCACAGAGGGCCCATCTGCGCCTGCCCAGGATGGCTAGGCAATAGTCTGTGACAGGCGCGATGGCTCAGTGTTCAAAGTACTGCTGACGCGCCCGCTGAGCGAATGCCAATGCTGGTCGCACTGGGCCCCCAACGCTTGCTCAGGCCGCAAAATAACGTTCTCATAAATGGGTCCTGTGTAGCCTGACCTGAAAGTAAAATGCAATGATCTAACCCTGTGCTACGGCGTAAAACAGGGTATGACGACACTCTACCTGCTGACCGACGATCTGCGCCTGGCAGACAACCCTGCACTTGCCGCTGCGGCCGAGGACACAGCCCTGGCGGTGGCGTGCTGCATCGACGAGTCACTGTTCACCCGTGATCGATTCGGCTGCCAGGGCATGGGGCGGCTCCGCTGGCAGT
>CAXPUI010000269.1:0-2187 GCA_964220205.1 Candidatus Allofontibacter communis
GTCTGCCCAACCCAGATCATCAGCCAGCATGATTATGACGTTGGGCTTCGAACTAGCTGAGACGATCGGGGAAACAACGAGGAGAAGGGCGAACGCCAGGAGCTGTTTCATGACAGGGACTCTCAACAATTAACCAATCGTCAGGATTGAACTTTCTAAATTGTATCAAATGTCATGATGAAAACTGGCAACCCGACTTCGAGCGCCTCAAATTGCGATCAAGACTCCGTCTACTACACCGACCATCGAACCACCCACTGCACTAACCACAGCACTAACCACTGCACGACGGAGACGAGCAACCTGTTTGGCTGTTTGCGGGCAGAGCCCTGCTCCTCAGGGTATATTTTTTGCTGAACGGCTGACGTGCGATGCCAAACAGACCAGGTATGCCCTAGTTACGCCTTCAGGTCCTGCAGGTGATGATGAAAAATGCCATTACCGGTGGCAACAGCATTGAAAAAGACTATTGACGGGATCGCCCTCACGCAGCCGCACTTAAGCCAATCCTGACCATCAGGCTTCATGTCTTGGACCGATCTGCTCAAAAACCCAGACACGTCCGGTACGCTTGTTCAGCGAGTCACTCTGCTGCCGCTCCGACCTCGTTTCATTTAAGCGCGCAATAACTGCTGCCGGCGATTCGGCCTCCGCTTCGTAAGCAGCAAGGTACGGTAAGGGACAGGGCTCTCCGACTTCGTCAACCAGCTTGAAACGCTGAGCGGACGACCAGCCTGTCGAGGCAATCACTTCTTCCAGGTGCGTATTTTCATAATAATCATTGAAACGTTCCTCATTACCCTCAGTAGGTTCCGTCAACACCAGCACCAGATAACGATTATCCATAAGATCACTCCCAACCAATAAATTTCTTCCAGGCACCAAACGGCTCCCAAATCCTGGTCAGGTCAGATCGGGCAACGCTTTCGTCCAGACCCAGCTCAGAGATTCGATAGCGATACATAAAAGCAGACACACGCATATTGGCCGCACAATGCACCCAGAGTCGGGCATCCGCATTCGCAACCATCTCCTGGGCAAAACGGGCGTAATCCTCCTCAGTGGGATTCTCGAAATCCACGGGAATATGAATATAGCTGACACCCAGCGATTCCAGGATAGAGCGCTCTTCTATCACGGCATTTTCAAGTCTGCTGCTGGGTGCGAGATTAATCACCGTCGTGTAGCCTGCCGCACTGATCATCGCCAGTTGCTTCTCGTTTGGCTGGCCCGAAGTCGCCAGGCGGTCCGACAACGCCACGTAGTTGAAAACCTTCTCCGGCTCACTGCCTGAGAAGCTGATCCAGGTGTTTTTCTCGATCGCCTGACCGATAAATCCGAAAACCGTTTTCAGCGTATTCAACATCTAGGTATCCTGCCCTCTTCCTCCTGACAAGTTATATCATCACCACTATGGAAGCCACATTATGAGTATCTGGGTCGATGCCGACGCAACTCCCGTAGCCATCAAGGACATCATCTTCCGCGCGGCAGAGAGAACGGGTACTCCCACAACACTCGTGGCCAACAGCTTCCTTCGGGTTCCACCCTCAAAATTCATCACCTTCCTCCAAGTTGAAAAAGGTTTCGATGTCGCCGACAACGCGATCGTTCAACGGGTCGTCGCGAACGACCTGGTGATCACCGCGGATATACCGCTGGCCGCTGAAGTGGTTGAAAAAGGTGCAACAGCGCTGAATCCACGAGGTGAACGCTACACCAGCGAGAACGTTCGACAGCGACTGAACATGCGCGACTTCATGGACACCATGCGATCATCCGGTATTCAGACGGGTGGTCCACCTCCTTTGTCTAAAACTGATCGCCAGAACTTCGCTAATGAACTGGATCGATATCTCGCCCGGCAGGGTTAACAGCAAGGCACTAAAACAATCAATTACTTGAGCTGGGACAAGCGAGTCCGGCATCCATTGATTTTCCTGCAGACGGTTAAACCGGTTTGTCCCGTCCCTCACCAGTTGCTATGGTCATGTTCATCCACCATTGCCCATTTACCAGAACGGAGCACTGCCATGAGAATCGGCATTCATTTTCCACAGGCAGAGAGTCCACACGACTACCTGGTCATCCGAGACTATCTGCAGCGGGCTGAAGACCTGGGGTTCTCTCACATCAACACGCCGGATCATGTCCTGCAGACCCAACACCCCGGTGCTGACTCACCCC
>CAXPUI010000270.1:0-3294 GCA_964220205.1 Candidatus Allofontibacter communis
CCTGGCACCCCCATACTCGACGCAAGCTGCACATAGTCAATGGCGGGTCGACTCAAATCAAAAAGCTCAGCTGCCCGCTCACCCACTTGATTAACTCCCCACCGCCGGTACTCAGGTTCGAGTATCCCGTATTTGGCGTTATTGAAGATAATGCTGGTGAGATTCAAGCCTTCCCTGGCTTGAGTCCAAAACGCCTGATTCGTGTACATGGCAGCACCATCACCGATCAGGGCAAAAACTGATCTGTCCGGACAGGCCACGGCCGCACCAACGGCCACAGGGCCAGCCTGACCAATCGAGCCTCCGGTGAGATTCAACCAGGTATGGGGCGGCGCCCCTCGAGTCGGAGCAAACGCCGCGCCACCTCCCCCGGAATCCGTGCACACAATAGCACCTTCCGGGAGACAGTTAGCGAGCGCTGCTGCTACACCTGCGGTCGTTAACTGCCCCATCGGAAGCTCGGATTTCATTGGCTGATCGATATCATACTCAGCACTAGCCAGTCCAAGATGCTCCGCGATAGCTTGTAATGCTGCGGTTGTATTCTCGTGATTATCGGACAGTCGTATGTCTTCACACCCTTCAGGCAGCAGGATGCCGGGCGTATCCGGATAGGCAAAAAAACTCGCTGGCGTCTGAGCGCCAGCCAACACCACTTGACTAACGCCGTTAAGAAATCCGAGTACATGCTCAGGGAAATAGGGCAACCGTTCAACACTCGGCAACCCGGCCCCCCCGTCAATACGAGCCGGAAAGCACCCCAGGGCGACCCGACAACCTGTGCCGCTCCGGATTCGATTGGCCGCAACTTTGGCTTCTATCGAGAGCCCATCACCGTCAAGCAACAGCAGCGTTCCTGGCCCAATACTTTCGGCAACGCTTCTGACCCGTTGATCGTCGACTTCAGGCCGTTCCGGTGGACGAAGTGCCTCGGCCAGCGAACTCGCATCTTCCCAACAGGCATCGGCTGGTATGATCAAACTGGCGATCTGGCCTGACGAGCCCGGACGCGCTGTAAGCGACGCCTGGAGAGCCTGCATGCCATCGGATGACAGGGACGCTGCAGTTGAATCGCTCTTGATCCAGCAGGAAACATTCCTGGCTAATGTGTCAATGTCGGAAGTTAGAGGTGCATCCAGTTCAACGTGATAAAGTGCATGATTCCCCACCAGATTAATCACCGGCGTTGCTGCCCTTCGAGCGTTGTGAAGATTAGCAATACCATTACCCAGGCCGGGCCCCAGATGCAATAACGTGGTCGCAGGCTTTCCCATCATGCGACCATAGCCATCAGCTGCCCCTGTACAAACCCCTTCAAACAGGGACAGGATGCCCCGCATCTCAGGTACGGCATCTATAGCCTGGACCAGGTGCATTTCTGACGTGCCCGGGTTAGCGAAACAGACATCCACACCCGCCGCGACCAACGACCTTATCAAACTTTCAGCACCATTCACTATCGAGCATCTCCGTCTACAGGTGCAGGCATCATACGCCATTTCCAACAGCGGGTTAGAAAAGCGCTGCCAGGTTGTATACCCTTGATAATTTCGAGCGGAGATTCCTGATGAGATTCAGCTTCTGGCCTACCCCCACGCTGCCTTTCGACGAGACACTGGCGCTGGGGCAACATGTTGCAGCCACTGGATGGGACGGCATGTGGCTGGCGGACCACTTCATGCCGAATGCTGACGATACCAGCGCTCCCTGGCCCGAAGCCTGGACGACGCTGGCTGCACTCGCCCCACAGATCCCGAGACTCAGACTGGGCACCATGGTCTCTGGAAACACTTATAGGCACCCGGCCGTTTTGGCTAAAATGGCGGCCACCGTCGACCATATCAGTGGTGGCCGTCTTGTTCTGGGCCTGGGCTCCGGCTGGCAGGAAAACGAACACACCCAGTACGGGTTAGAATTTTCGACCGTCAGAGGCAGACTCAACAGGCTTGAGGAGGCCTGCCAGGTTATCAAGGCGCTGTTTAACGAACCTAAAGCGAACTTTGATGGCCAGCACTATTCACTAACGAATGCCAGCCTGGAACCAAAACCACTGCAGACCCCTCTCCCCTTGATGATCGGTGGTGGCGGGGAAAAGGTCACGCTGAAAATCACGGCAAAATACGCCGATGAATGGAATGTCTGGGGCACGGTCGAAACCCTGCAGGCAAAGATGGCTATCCTCGACCGCCATTGCGAGAGTGTTGGCAGGGATCCGGGAGACATTCAGCGTTCCGCTGTCGCCCTCCTGTTCATGTCAGACGATCAGGCATTTGTGAACAAAATAAAGGAAAATTCTCCGCAGCCGGTGCTGGCAGGCAACCTGGGCGAAATCAGGGAAACCGTTGCTGCCTACAAGGAGGCTGGTGTCAATGAACTTCTGGTACCCGACTTCACGCTTGGTCAGGGGCAAGCGAAAATTGATCAGCTTGACCGGTTTATCAACGAGGTTGCGACGGTAGTTCGATAGACGGGTACTTGGCAGAACGAGTCCCTTCAATCGGTCGATTATCCGCCAGGTGATAGGTGAAAACAGGTGAGAGCTTAGGCGCGTCCGTCAGATTTCTCCCCGCGGCATGAAACAGACGGCAGTGGAAAAACAGAACGTCACCCGGGTTTAATTCGACTGGTTGCGCCTTTTGCAAGAAGGCCTTGTTTTCAGGTATGTCCGGACGCAGGAACATAGCTGCATCTAACCGGCCTCGATCCAGTTCGTGATGGTGTGATCCCGGCAAGACTCGGAGACAGCCATTGGACCGGTTCTCCTCCCCCAGGGCCAACCACACGCTGATCAGGTTTTCTTCGTCAAAAGACCAATAGCGAATATCCTGGTGCCATAGCGTTACGCTGTTGAAGCCTGAAATTTTCGTCATCACGCAATTATGGTGACATTGTGACAGCATAAGTCTGTCCTGCGAGCCGAAGAGCTGACCCAGAACCTCTGCAAGCCCTTCGGAAGTCGCCCAGTCACGAAACGCGACATCCCGGGCATAGGCCTGCAGAAGCCGCCTGGATGTCCTGGCACCGGGCGCGTTCTTATCGACTGGTGCACCGGGATAGCCGACATCCACTTCGTACTCAATGGGCGCAATCAACTCTCTTAAATGCATCTCTGCAATCTGTTTAAGGTTTTCGCAGACATCAACGGATGCCAGCCTGGGACAGACGATGAAGCCCTCGCTGTTAAAAGCCTCGATCTGCCTGGACGATAACTCGAAAGTACTCATGGCGGCCATCATAATGGCCTGGGAGAAATTTGCGACCCTCCTTTGCTAGGTCAAAATAATTTTTGACATA
>CAXPUI010000271.1:0-2984 GCA_964220205.1 Candidatus Allofontibacter communis
ACTAGAACAAGTTCCAATTATGCGTTGACCTGTTGATTATCCTCCATTAATGTTCGGTGGATCGTTGCGGCCACGAAGAGCTGCTCGACACCGTTTTACAATTAAAGAGGGGGAATTCTTTAATGAATCTACTCAAAAAAACCGCACTGGGTCTGGCGATAGCTGCAAGCAGTTCCGTTACGCTCGCGTCAGACGTTCTCGAAGAGGTCATCGTGACAGCACGTCAGCAGGCTGAGGGTCTACAGGACGTTCCTGTCACCATCGCCGCAATGACCGAAGAAGATCTCGACCGCTATAACATCACCAACCTGGTCGACGCGGCCAAGATGGTACCCAACATGGTGATTGCCCAGGGCGGCTCTGGTAACGGTTCCAGCCTGCGCCTGAGGGGCATTGGCTCCAGCTCAATCTCCGCAGCGTTCGACCACTCCGTTGCCATCAACCTTGACGGCGTCGTCGTTAACCGCGGAAGGTTCATACACAACTCCTATATGGACATGTCACAGCTGGAGGTGCTGAAGGGACCACAGTCACTCTACTTCGGTAAGTCAGCAACCGCGGGTGTTGTGTCGATCATGACCAACGATCCCGGAGATGAGTTCGAGTTCCAGCTCAGCGGTGGTGTCGAGACAGAGTACGATGGCACTTTCTATGAAATGGTTATTTCTGGCCCGCTGACTGATACTTTGGGCGCCAGACTCGCCATTGGGGGCTCAAAAAATGACGAGTTGTTCGAAAACTACTCTGCTGAAAACGACCCCAACGCTGCTATCAACGGTGCAGAGAAGTATTACGGCGATGAGTCCACAAATATGCGTCTGACGCTGGTCTGGGAGCCGACCGATAACTTCAAGGCTAGACTGAAGTACAACTATTCTGAATTCGACAACGATGGCGCGGGCACAGCCTATGCAGAAGAGGTTTGTCCTGAGGGCGCACACCAGCCCACGCTCGCTGTTGGTATGCTTTTCCAGGGTGTCGATGACTGTAAGATCAATGGTAATACATCGAAGATTGGTCTTAACCCTTTGCTGAGAGCAGGCCTCCCACAGGGCTACGATGACGGCCAGCCCGGTCTGGAACAGGAAACGGACTTCGTGTCTCTGCAGATGGATTGGGACTTCCATGAAAACTATACGCTGACGGCTGTCAGCGGTTTCGTCGATTTAGAGCATTGGGAACTCGACGACTATAGCTATGGCGCTGGCGTCTTTGGCGGTCTCCACAACAACCTGTACGAGAGCTTCTCCCAGGAAATTCGGGTTGCCAGTAGTCATGATGGCGCGCTGAACTTCCAGGCCGGTTTATTCTGGCAGAATATCGAACAGGAGTTCGATGCGTACCAGTATGCTGCGAATATCGGCTTGCTCGCGCCAGACCCGATCACCGGTTGGGGTTACGACTACAACAAGCACCATTTCCTCGACACCGACGTGTTCTCAGCTTTCGTCGCGTTCTACTGGGATGTCAATGAGAAGACCGAAATCACTTTCGGCGCTCGATACACCGATGAAGAAAAAGAGGGACGCATTGAGATTCCTTACGTTCACCTTTTCCTGCAGGGCGCTTTCAGCGCACCACCTGTCATCGATGGGCTGGAATTTGAGGACGACAATATCTCTCCTGAACTTGCCATTAACTACTACCTCACCGACGACATCAGCGTATTCGCCGCATACAAAGAGGGGTTCAAGTCAGGCGGAGTTGATAACAGCGCCCTGCCTACGGCAAGTTTGAGCCCACCCGATGGTGACTTCAGCTTCCTGGTTTACGAATCAGAGGAGTCTGACGGCTTCGAAGTCGGCATGAAAGCAAACTTGCTGAACGACGCCATGCGTCTGAACGCGACCGCCTTCAGCTATGAGTATTCCGACCTGCAGGTACAGCTGTTTAACTCTACAGCTATCCAGTTCAGCACTTTTAACGCTTCAGCGTTGGAAACCCAGGGTATCGAGTTTGACATGCTCTGGCAGACCGATGTTGAGGGCCTGAGCATAAGATCAGCCTGGGCCTGGACCGATACGACCTACTCCGAGGACTTCATCAACGCCACTGGGGAAAACCTGAAGGGTGAGGATGGTGCGGGTAGCGCAGACATTACCGGTTACCTGGGTTTCACCCTTGACCGTGGTCTGGGCGACAACTGGCGATACAGTCTGTCAGCAGATGCTCGCTACACGGGCGACTATGCCTGGACTGCGACATTAAACCCATTTGAGCAGGACGATTTCTGGGTATGGGATGCCGCTATCAGTATCTATAGCAGCGATGATCGGCATCAGATCAGCCTGATTGGCAGAAACATTGGCGACGAGTACTACATCGTCGGCGGTGGTGCTATTCCGGGCAGATTCCCGATCAATAACACCGGCGCCAACACGCTGGATCAGGCTGCGACAACACCACTTGGCCGAACTATTTCTCTACAGTACCGCTTTACGCTGTAAGAAACAGTTTCAGCTGTAACAAAAAAAGGCGACCTTCGGGTCGCCTTTTTTATGCCGGCCTACTCGCTTAATTGACAATGTTAGTAATTTTTTTCACTTCCCGATTATTCATCAGTTTGCGGATTTTCGGATTATTCTGCAGCGCCTGAAGGTCAAAATTCTGCACTGCTCGCATCACTTCCGGATCCTGTAGTAATGCCTGCATATCCGGATCTTTCTGCAGCATCATAATGCTGCTCATGATGCCTGGGTCGTTCACCATGGTTGACTGCACGGACTGAATGGCGGCGCTGCCGACCTGTTCCATTGGTTGCTGCTTCAAAGCCTGGGCTGACGGCGCAGCATCGGAAAATATCGATCGGATCTTGCTCTGCGGGATGGTAACCACGCCCATCGAGTCTGTCTGAATCCTGTAGCTGCCATTGCTCATCGAGATGACTTTACCGTTCAGCGTACCGCCATCACTCAATTCGATCCTGTCGGCATGAGCCAGCGAGGCAGCCAGCAGGCCCGCGGCAAGAAATGACCCTTTCAGGC
>CAXPUI010000272.1:0-2005 GCA_964220205.1 Candidatus Allofontibacter communis
ATCGCCGACCGCGCTGACCACAAATCGATCACACTTCATGGCATCCTGGACAAACCAGGCGCTGCCGCTAAGGGTGCCGGCAGTAACCGAAACATCAGTATCAGCGGGCTTCCATGATCCCTTCTCGTTAGTTATGGCGAGGGTCGTCGGCGTACCGGTTGCGATGTCAGCAAGGGCTTTATTGGCGGCATCCGAATCGCAGGCTGTCAAGGCTGCCGTTGCGCAGTAAGTGCTGATCAAGGGCGAAGGGAAAGCGGCTTTGCCGACTTCTTCAGCGATAGCGACTGCGGCAACGAGAGGCATGCCGATACCGCCGGCGGCTTCCGGTATGCAGACGGCGGTCCATCCCAGTTCAACGATCTGCTGCCAGAGGCTCCTGTCCCAGATTGACTCGATAGGTCGATGGATATCTGAGTCGTGTGCCACCTGGGCGTGGATCTTGTCCGGTGTGCAATTGTCAGCAAAAAATTTCCTGGCGGCATCGCGAAGCATTGTTTCGTCTTCGCCAAAGCCAAAGTTTTTGGGTTGTTCGCTCATGGTGAGGCTCCTGTTCCTTTGGCTCTTTTACTTGGACTTCGGCAGGCCGAGGACGCGCTCGCCGAGGATGTTGCGTTGAACCTCGTTGGCTCCCGCAGCAATGGTAACGCCGAAGGAGTTCATGTAGGCAAGTTTCCAGCGTCCAGCAGCAGGCGAGTTGTCGTCATTGACGTACAGGGTGCTCTGCGCTCCTTCTACTTCGTAGGCGATCTGCTGCAGGTCCTGGTTCAATTCGGTTGCAACCAGTTTGAATTGCAGAGGTATACGAGCCTGGTGGTCGGTCAGTGCCGGGACGCCGGAACGTCTGGCATTCTGACCAAATGCGGTCTGCCGGATCATGATTTTCATTAACTCATCTCGAATCAAGGGGTCGTCCGCGGCTGTACTCCCATGACGTTCCTGCTGCTTCGCGAGATCAATGAGCGCGAAGACACTGCCAGTCTGTGCGCTTTCATCGTCCTCCAATGGCATCCCGCCCGATGCTGGAGTGACCATCGGGCCCGCGCCGCGTTCATGGGCCAGTGTTGTCATGGCGACTTTCCAGCCAGCCCCGACGTCGTCCAGGCGATAGCGATCGTTGACGACAACCTGGTCGAAAAGGACTTCGTTGAAACCGGTTTCGCCTGTCATCTTGATCAATGGGCGAACCGTTACACCCTTGTCGAGGTTTTCGCGGATAGGGACCACGAAATAGGAAAGTCCGTTGTATTTGTCTTCCTTGTCTGTACGACAGAGCAGTATCATCCAATCGGCGAAGTGAGCCAGGGAAGTCCAGACCTTGTGTCCGTTGATTATCCAGTTGTCTCCGTCCCGTTCAGCAAAAGTCTGCTGAGTGGCCAGGTCGGAACCGGCGCCAGGTTCGCTGAATCCCTGACACCAGATATGATCGCCTGACAGCAGGTGAGGTAACAGTTCTGATTTGACATCGTCATTGGCGTGGAAAAGGATGGTGGGAGCCGCCATACCCATGCCGATGATATTGGGCAGATAGGGAGTCTTGGCGCGACTCATCTCCTGGTTGGCAATGTTCTGAAAATTCTCCTTGCCTCCACCACCGCACTCCACCGGGTAGTCACAGCCAATTAAACCGGCGTCGTAGGCTGATTTCTGCCATTTCTTGAGCCAGGCGAGTGCCTCTGGATCACTCAGTTCCAGTGCGCCCTGGGGAAGTCGAACCGGGGGTCTTCCAGGATGATTATCGGCTAGCCAGGAGCGGCAATACTCGCGGAATTCCGCCTGTTCGGGGGTGTCCATTCTGTCGGCATCAGCCATTTGGGTAACTCCTCATCAATTGAAAAACCGGGTGCGGGACAAGCACCAGTCGGAGCGTTTTTTTACCTGAAATGCCTCCATAAAGAAAGGACCTGCAGTTTAGACCTCTCAAGAACTTCGCCAGAAGTTAGATGAAGAGTATTGACGATATGATATTTCGACACATAAAGGGATAAAAGGAAAAAATATCGAGAAT